>NZ_CP020044.1 GCF_002028425.1 Streptomyces katrae
GGCGGCCAGGTGCTTGCGGACAACCTGCCGGCTGCCGCGATAGCCCCGTTCGCAGATTTCCAGAAACAGGCGGCTGCCGCTGACGTGGCCGAGACTTTCGGTGAACCGGGTGTTCAAATACGGCTTGAACGGCCCGGGAACCCGGAGGTGGCATTCAGTGCCATAGTGCGGGTATGAGCTCTCCATTCTTCGCAGGTACGTCGCAGGCTTGGGCGGCACTGGGTGCCGATTCTTCTCTGCTTGACCGGGTGTCCTTCGGCGGTCCGTCCGGAGGACTGCCAGCGCGGCTGCCCGTCATGGAGCTGGCGCGGGCCACCGTCGCGGTGTGCTCGCTCGCGGCCGCCGAGCTCACCGCCGTACGCACAGGGCGGCCCGTTCCCCGGGTGCGGGTCGACGACGAGTCGGTCGCGACGGCGTTCCTCAGCGACCGGCTGGTGCGGGTCGACGGGCAAGCGTGGGCGACCTTCGCGCCGCTGTCCCGGTTCTGGCGGGCGGCCGATGGATGGGTCCGTACGCACGCCAATTACCCGCACCATCGGGCCCGGTTGCTTGCCAGTCTCGGGGTGCCGGGGGACGCCGGCGAGGAGGCGGTTGCCGCGGTGGCCGCGGCGATCGCGGAGCGTACCGCGCTGGAGGTGGAGGAGACCGTGTACGCGGCGGGCGGTCTGGCCGTCGCGGCACGCGGCCCCGAGGAGTGGGCCAAGAGCGGGCAGGGGGTCCTAGTCGCGGGGCAGCCGCTGCTGACGACGGTGCGCGTCGACGACGCCCCGAGCAGGGTGCTCGGTGACGCCGCGCTGCCGTGCGCAGGGCTGCGCGTCCTGGATCTGACCCGGGTGCTCGCCGGGCCGGTCGCCACCCGAACGCTGGCGCTGCTCGGGGCGGATGTGCTGCGGATCGACGCCCCGCAGTTGCCGGAGAGTCAGGAGGCCCACAACGACACGGGGATGGGGAAACGCTCGACGACCCTGGACCTGGGTGATGCCACCGGCCGCCGGGTCTTCGAGGAGCTGCTCGACGAGGCGCACGTGGTGGTGACCGGTTACCGGCCGGGCGCGCTGGACCGGTTCGGGCTGACGCCCGAGGCGCTCGCCGGGCGCCGTCCGGGGCTCGTGATCGCACAGTTGTCCGCGTGGGGCCGTTACGGGCCGTGGCACGAGCGGCGCGGCTTCGACAGCCTGGTCCAAGTGGCCACCGGCATCGCCGAACTGGAGGGCTCGCCGGACTCGCCCGGCGCGCTGCCCGCCCAGGCGCTCGACCACGGCACCGGCTATCTGCTGGCGGCCGGGGTGCTGCGTGCGCTCACCGAGCAGCACCGCACGGGCGGCACCCGGCTGGTACGCCTGGCCCTGGCGCAGACCGCGCACTGGCTGGTCCACGACCTGGCCCCCGCTCCGGGCGAGGATGACGGTTTCGACGCCGGGCGCTGGCTGACCGAGACCGACAGCCCCATGGGCCGGCTGCGGCACGCGCTGCCGCCGGTGTCGTACGAGGGAGGCCCGGTGAACTGGGGACGCCCGCCGGGTCTGTGGGGCACGGACGCCGCGGTCTGGGGCGGCGCCTGACGGTCGCACAGTGAACAACCGTGCGGCACGGGTGAGGCCGGCCAGGGCTTATGACGGTCAGGGAAGGGCCTCCCCGTACTGAGCCAGTAGCGCCCGCAGCTGGAGAGCCTTGCCGTCCCCGCGGCCCTGAAGACGGTTCTTGTTGTTGCGCTTCCACCTGACGAGCGCCTTCTCCTGCTCGTCGCCGAGGGTCAGGCTCGGCTGTACGTGCCCCCGCACCGCCCCGAAGACCGCAAGTTGCTGGAGCATCGAGGCCCACTGGTCTCCACGCTGGTCCCAGGTCCATCCCGGCAACGCCTCGAGCTCGGCCTCCTGTACGGCCGACAGCACATCGCGGCGGGTACGCCAGGAGTTCAGCCAAACTCCCACTCGGTAGCCATTCCACTCCTCGCGCTGCTTGATCGACGAGACGCGCCGTCTCCTCCGCCTGCGGGGCGTCCAGGGCCCGGCTGGCGGGCTTCGCCCCCTGAAGCGCACACGGGTGTGTCAGTGCTCTCGCCTAGCGTGAATGCAGAGTGCGTAAGTAGTGACCTGCGTGGATGGGTGGGGGAAACGGCATGAGTGACCGTGTGGAGTGGCCGGCGGGGCGTGACAAGGACGCCGCGCTGGTCATCAGGACTGACTACGACGATGAGCAAGCGTGGGCGGCCGTGAAGGCGGCGCTGATGAAAACCTGGGGTGAGGAGGACGACTTCGAGCCGTACGTCCACATCGTCGACGATCCGGCGTGGACGGGTATCACTCCCGCTCAGGTACTTTCCGAGGCATCCGCGCACGAAGAGCGCCACCACGTGGCCTATCTCGCTGACTACACCTCGATGCGGGAGGCCCCTGTCACGCTGCTGGCGCTGTCCCTGCTGACCAGGCAGGAGTGCGAAAGCGACGAAGAGTTCGAAGCGTACGGCGGCTCGTTCCGCGTGGTGCCGTACGGGATCCACGAGATGAACGCGAACCTGATGATCGCCAACCTCGACTTCGGCGATTTCGCGGACGTGGCCGGGGACGACCCCGAGGGCGTCTTCCGAGGCTTTGCCGACTGAAGCGCTCAGCCCGCCAACTCGGGCGCTCATCCGCCAGCTGAAGCGCTCAGTCACACCAGGACCCATGCGAGGTCGCGCCCAGGTAGGCGTCGATCGCCTCGCGCAGGACGTCGGCCGTCTCGGTATCGGTCGTGCCGTGGAGTCTGCCACCCGCCGGCGCGGGGGTGCACCCTTCCGGCCGGCCTACGGGCGGGGGGCGTCTGACGGGTCCGGACCAGTCGCTCTGGTGGGATCCGCCTGCCCGTGAGGCTTTATTGCTGGAGTGGGCGCGGGCCGCGGCCATCTTGGCCGGCGACTCGAAGACGGCAGGCCGGTGGTCGTCGCGGCTGCCCTGCTCCGCGACGTAGGAAGTGTTTCTCGATCTCGTGACGTGGATGGGGTGTTGCGGCCAGGCTGTCGGAATGGGCCGTGGGGATGTGACGAACGCGGAGTGGAGCCGCCTGGAGTCGTTCTTGCCTCCTGGTGGCGCGGGCCCCGCGTGAACGCTGCGTGCCCGGCACGGGAGTCCGTACCGGGCACGCAGCGTTCACGCGGCCGAGTATCAGCTGCGCAGGTCGAGTGAGAGGGCGGTGGCGTTGCCGGCCTGGCCGGGGATCGCGTTGTCGTACCAGGTGCCCGCAGCGTCGCTGTAGATCTCGTGCAGGGTGCCGTTCTCGACGGCCTCGACGACGCGGCTGCCGTCCGCCTTGACGCGCACGGCGAGCGCGCTGATGCCGTCACCGACGCCGGGCACGGCGTTGTCGTGCCAGGCACCGGTGCTGTCGGTGTAGATCTCGTGCAGCCGGCCGCCCTTGGAGGCCTCGATCACGCGCTGGCCTGACGAGTTGTAGGAGAAGGCGAGTGCGCTGATGCCGCCTCCGACGCCGGGCACGGCGTTGTCGTGCCAGTTGCCGTCCGTGTCCGAGTAGATCTCGTGCAGCGTGCCGTTCTCCACCGCCTCGATCACGCGGTTGCCCTGGGGGCTGTAGGAGAAGGCGAGTGCGCTGATGCCGGTGCCGATGCCGGGGACGGCGTTGTCGTGCCACGCGCCGGCCGGGTCGGTGTAGATCTCGTGCAGCACGCCGTCCTCGGCGGCCTCGACCACGCGGGCGCCGGTGGAGTCGTAGGAGAAGCCGAGGGCGTTGATGTTGCCCGGGATGCCGGGTACGGCGTTGTCGTGCCAGCCTGCGGCGTCGGTGTAGACCTCGTGCAGCGCGCCGCCCTCGACGGTCTCGATCACCCGGTTGTTCTTGGCCGGCGGCGCCGGGGGCGGCGGCGGGGTGGAGGTGTCCCGGCCGCCGATGGGCGAGACGTAGCCGCTGATCCTCTGCCCCCCGAGGTAGCTGCCGACCGCACCGTTGAAGTGGGTGTTGGCCGTGACATGCGAGGTGGCGGACCAGTTGCCGCGCACACCGCCCTGGTTGCCGCCGATGTCGTTGATCGTGCCGTCGCCGTTCACGGCCGTGACGAGGGCGACGTGGTCGGCGTGGCCGGCCCCGTCGTAGTTGAAGAGTATGGCGTCGCCGACGTGCGGGGTGCTGTGCAGGCCGCCGTTGTACCGGCCGAAGCTGCCGGCTGCGGAGTTCAGGCCGGTGACGTCCACGCCGTCCTGTGACCAGACCCACTTGGCGAAGTCCGCGCACCAGGCCTCTGGGCCGCCGCTACAACTGGAGTAGAAGCCGGTGCTGCCCGCGCTGTTGGTGTCGCAGGCGCCCTTGCCGATGTTGTTGGCGGCGATGCCGACGATCGTCGAGCCCACGCTGGCGGAGGCGGACTGGGCGCCGAGCATCAGGGCGGGCACCAGCGTGCCGGCGGCGACGGCGGTGGTGAGGAGGCGGTGCCAGGTGTCACCGAGGCCCTCGGAAGCCAGCCCGGCAACCAGCGGCCCGAGGACCTCGCCGCCGGCCGACTCACCGACGCCGAGGCCCTCTCCCGCGGCATCGCCATGCGGACCCTCTACCAGGACTCGGCCCGCAACCAACCGCACGTCGCCACCTACGCCCACTGGCTGCTCAGCCAGGGCGGCGAGGTCCGCACCGCGGCCACCATCCCGCCGCGCATGGTGATCATCGACCGCAGCCAGGCACTCGTCCCGATCGACCCCGCGGACAACCGCAAGGGCGCCCTGTACGTGACCGAACCCGGCATCCTCGCCGCCCTGCTCGACCTCTTCGAACAGGCCTGGAACACGGCCGTCCCCCTCGGCGCCGCCCACCCCGAGGACACCCGGACCGGACTCACCGCCACCGAACGCGAACTACTGCGCCTGCTCGGCTCCGGACTCACCGACGACGCCGCAGGCCAGCGCCTGGGAATCTCATCCCGCACCGTCGGCCGCCACATGTCCTCGATCATGGAGCGCCTCGGCGCCAGCAGCCGCTTCGAAGCCGGAATCAAAGCAGCGCACCGCGGCTGGCTCTGAGCCGCCCATCGGCGTCCCGCGCCGACTGCGACCCCTCGGCCGTACCGGGCACCGAGACCGGCCGTTGACGGTGCCCCCGTCCACCAAGGACGTGCAGAAGATGTCGTCGGGGCCGTTGATGTCGCCGTTGACGGCGACGGACCGGGTTGCCGTTGACGGGTGCAGGCGCTGACGGTGTGAGCCGGGGTGGCCAGCCCCGGTAGACGTGGCGGACCGTCACCTGCCGGGGGGCCACGGGGCGGACGTACCAGCCGGTGGTGCCTGCCGCGATCGCGCGTCCGACCGCGGAGTTGCTGGATGCGGACCAGGTTGCCCGCGGGGTCGCGGAAGGCGCGGTCGCGGGTCGGCGTGCGGGAGGACGGTCGTGTGATGTCCGTGGCGAGCAGGCCAGGTGAGGGCCTGGGGGCGGGCGGCCGGGCCCAAGGGGGGCGGTAGGGGCGGTAAGGGTGTCGGGGGGCGGGGGCGTCCCTAGGCTCCGGTGCAGGCCGGTTCACCCCTGGGCGCCGGGGCGGCTGTGGGGGACGGAACCGGTGGTGGGGCGTTCGGGGGCATCCGGCACGCGCGTCCCGCCCCACGACGGGGACCGTAGCGCGCCGCGGACGGTGTGCGCGCGTCCACCGATGGAGCCCGACACACCCGTCGCCGCCCGACGAGTCGGCAGACCGTCTGAGGAGAAGGCTCGATGAAAGCCCTGGTCCTGTCCGGGGGTATGGGCACACGCCTGCGCCCCTTCACGTACTCGATGCCCAAACAGCTGATCCCGATCGCCAACCGGCCCGTCCTCCTGCACGTCATGGACAACCTGCGCGCGCTCGGCGTGCGCGAGGTCGGGGTGATCGTCGGGGAGCGCCGCGACGAGATATCCGCGGTGCTGGGCGACGGCTCGCCGGTGGGGATGGAGGTGACCTACATCCGCCAGGACGCGCCGCTCGGGCTCGCGCACTGCGTGCGGATCGCCCGGGACTTCCTGGGCGACGACGACTTCGTCATGTACCTCGGGGACGTGATGCTGACCGACGGCATCGTCGAGATGGCCGAGCGGTTCGCCCGCAACCGCCCCGAGGCGCAGGTGGTCGTGCAGCGGGTTGCGGACCCGAGGGCGTTCGGGCTGGCCGAGACGGACGCCGACGGGCGGGTGACGGCCCTGGTGGAGAAGCCCGAGCACCCGCGGGGCGACCTGGCGATGGTCGGCGTGTACTTCTTCACGCCCGCGGTGCACGAGGCCGTCGCGGCGATCGGGCCCAGCGCGCGCGGCGAGCTGGAGATCACCGACGCGGTGCAGTGGCTGGTCGCCGAGGGCCGCGAGGTGCGGGCCGAGGTCTATCCGGGCTTCTGGAAGGACACCGGGCGCGTCGACGACATCATCGAGTGCAACCGCCAGGTACTGGGTTCGCTGCGGCGCGCCGTGGCGGGCGCGGTCTGCCCGGACAGCGAGGTCGTCGGCGACGTGGTCGTGGACCCGACGGCGCGGGTGACGCGCTCGCGGATCGTCGGGCCGGCCGTCGTCGGCGCGGGCTCGGTGATCAGCGACAGCCACATCGGCCCGTACACCGCCATCGGGGACGGCTGCGTCCTCGACGACACGGGCGTGGCCGACTCGATCGTGCTGGCCGGGGCGACCGTGCGGGACGTTCCGGGCATCCACGGTTCGGTGATCGGCCGGGGCGCCGCGGTCAGTTCGGGCCGCTCGCGCCACCGGCTGCTGGTCGGCGACGACGCCCGGGTGGAGGTGGCGGTGTGAGGCTGCTGGTGACCGGCGCGGCCGGATTCATCGGGTCGCACTACGTGCGCACCCTGCTGGCCGGCGGGTACGCCGGCTACGAGGACGCCCGGGTGACGGTGGTGGACAAGCTCACCTACGCCGGCAACCGGGACAACCTGCCCGCCGCGCACCCCCGGCTGGACTTCGTGCGCGCCGACGTGTGCGACACGGCGCTGCTGCGCGAGCTGCTGCCGGGCCACGACGCGGTGGTGCACTTCGCGGCCGAGTCCCACGTGGACCGGTCGATCGACGGGGCCGCCGCCTTCACGGCGACCAACGTCGGCGGGACGCAGAGCCTGCTGGAGGCGTGCCTGGCCAGCGGGGTGGAGCGGGTGGTGCACGTGTCCACCGACGAGGTGTACGGCTCGATCGCCGAGGGCATGTGGACGGAGGAGTGGCCGCTGGCCCCCAACTCCCCGTACGCCGCATCCAAGGCGGGCTCGGACCTGTTGGCGCGCAGCTACTGGCGCACCCACGGGCTGGACGTGTCCATCACGCGCTGCTCCAACAACTACGGGCCGTACCAGCACGTGGAGAAGCTCATCCCCCGGTTCGTGACGAACCTGCTCGAGGGGCGGCCCGTGCCGCTGTACGGGCAGGGCGCCAACGTCCGCGAGTGGCTGCACGTCGACGACCACTGCCGGGCCGTGCAGCTGGTGCTGGCCTCGGGCGGGGCCGGTGAGATCTACAACGTGGGCGGCGGGAACGAGCTGGCCAACCGGGACATCACCTACCAGCTGCTGGAGCTGTGCGGGGCGGGTCCGGAGATGGTCCGGTACGTCGCCGACCGCAAGGGGCACGACCTGCGGTACGCCCTCGACGACTCCAAGATCCGCGAGCAGCTGGGGTACGAGCCCCGGGTGCCGTTCGAGCGGGGCCTGGCCGAGACCGTCCAGTGGTACCGCGACCGGCCCGACTGGTGGAAGCCGCTGCTGGACGGCGGCGGCGCGGCCGCCGACGCGGGCGCCGCGGCGTTCGCGGGCGGGAGGGCCGCCGCGTGAGCGCGCTGCGCGTCAGCCCGCTGCGGGCCCTGCGCCAGGCCGCCGTGTCCTCCCGGCCGGCGGGCGCGGGCCGGGCGCCGGTCCCGTCCCCGGCGGGTCCCCCCTACCCGGCCGACGGCCTTCCGGGGCCGCGCGGCGACCGCGGCCTGCGGGAGCGGCTGGCGGCGTCCGCCGCCCGGCGCGAGGCGGGCGTCCAGCTGCGGACCGGGGAGTTCCCGGCGTGGCTTGCGGAGCGCGGGCGGGCCCACCGCTTCTCGGTGGCCCGGATCCCGTTCGCCGGCCTGGACGGCTGGGACTTCGACACGGACACCGGGAACCTGCGGCACCGCAGCGGCCGGTTCTTCACCGTCGAGGGGCTGTCCGTGCGGACGACGGCGGGGCCGGTGCCCTCCTGGCAGCAGCCGATCATCCGCCAGCACGAGGTGGGCGTCCTGGGGATCCTGATGAAGGAGTTCGACGGGGTCCCGCACTTCCTGATGCAGGCGAAGATGGAGCCCGGCAACCCCAACCTGCTCCAGCTCTCCCCCACCGTGCAGGCCACCCGCAGCAACTACACGCGGGTGCACGGCGGCGCCGCCGTGCGCTACCTGGAGTACTTCATGGGGCCGCGGCGCGGGCGCACCGTCTGCGACGTGCTCCAGTCCGAGCACGGCTCGTGGTTCTACCGCAAGAACAACCGCAACGTGATCGTCGAGACGACGGAGGACGTGCCGGCGCACGAGGACTTCTGCTGGCTGACGCTGGGGCAGCTGTACGAGCTGCTGGGGCGGGACAACACCGTCAACATGGACTCGCGGACCGTGCTGTCGGCGCTGCCCCTGCCCGGCGCGGCCGGCGGGGACGCGGACAGCGGCGGCCGGGCGCTGCTGAGCGATGCCGAGGTGCAGGGCTGGCTGACCTCGCACCGCTCCGAGCACGCCTGGCACATCGAGCGGGTCCCGCTGCTCGGGCTGCCCGGCTGGTACCGCACCGGCGACACCGTGGCCCGGCACGACGGCCGCTTCTTCCGGGTGGTGGCCGTCTCCGTACGGGCCGCCAGCCGCGAGGTGGGGAGCTGGAGCCAACCGCTGCTGGAGCCCGTCGGGATGGGGGTGACCGCCTTCGTCGTGCGCGACATCGGCGGGGTGCGCCACGTCCTGGTGCAGGCCAAGGCGGAGGGCGGGCTGCCGGGGGTGGTCGAGCTGGGCCCGACGGTGCAGTGCGTGCCGGGCAACCACCCGGCCGGGCGGTGGCCGTTCCTGCTGGACCACGTGCTGTCCGCGGGCCCCGCCCGGGTCCTGTACTCGGCGGTGCACGCCGAGGAGGGCGGCCGGTTCCGCAACGCCGAGAGCCGCTACCTCGTGGTCGAGGCGGACGAGGCGGTGCCCCTGCGGCCCCCCGCCGAGTACGCCTGGCTGACCGTGCCCCAGCTGTCCGACATGGTGCGCCAGGGCCGGCAGGTCAACGTGCAGGCCCGCACCCTGCTGGCCTGCCTCGCCTCCCTCGCCTGAGGCACCGCCCGCACCATCGGCACGGGTCCCCGCCGGGGGCCCGTGCCCTTTTCCGTGCCCTTTCCCTTCAGGAGGATCCGTGGATCCCGTCCGTGTCGGCGTGCTCGGCTGCGCCTCCATCGCCCGCAGGCGGGTGCTCCCCGCGCTGACCGCCGCCCCCGCCGCCCGGCTCGTCGCCGTCGCCGGCCGCAGCCCGGACAGGACCGCCGAGGTGGCGGCCGCCTTCGGCTGCGAGGCGACCGGCTACGGGGAACTGCTGGCGCGGCCGGACGTGGAGGCGGTGTACGTGCCCGTGCCGACCGGGCTGCACGCCCGGTGGGTCCGGGCGGCGCTACTCGCGGGCAAGCACGTCCTGGCCGAGAAGCCGCTGACCACCGACGCCCGCCAGAGCGCCGCGCTGACGGCGCTGGCCGGCGAACGCGGCCTGGTGCTGCGGGAGAACTTCATGTTCCTGCACCACTCCCAGCACGCCGCGGTGGCCCGGCTGCTCGCCGCCGGCGCCCTCGGCGTGCTGCGCTCGTTCGAGGCCGCGTTCACGATTCCGGCGCCGCCGCCCGAGGACATCCGCCACCGCGCCGACCTCGGCGGCGGCGCCCTCCTCGACGTGGGCGTCTACCCGCTGCGCGTCGCCCAGCTGTTCCTGGGGCCCGGACTGGAGGTGGTGTCCGCCGCGTTCGACGCCGGTGCGCCCGGTGCCGTCGACACCGGCGGGAGCGTCGTGGTGCGCTCCGCCGCCGGAGTGACGGGGCGGCTGGCCTTCGGCATGGACCACGCGTACCGGTCGCAGTACGCCCTGCACGGCACCGGCGGCAGCCTTCGCGTGGACCGGGCGTTCACCCCGCCCGCCGACCTGCGCCCGGTGCTGCGGCTGAGCGGCCCGGGCGGCGAGCGGGAGGTCCTGCTGGAGGCGGACGACCAGTGCGCCAACACCGTGCGCGCCTTCGCCGAGGCGGTGCGCGCCCCGCTCCGCGATCCGGGGCCGGGGCGGGAGTCGGTGGCGCTGGCCCGGCTGGCGGACGAGGTGAGGCGCGTCGCGACCGTGAGCCGTTCACACGGCATATGAGAAATTCAGCGGCCGATCACGGAGGGCGGCACTGGGCCGGGCTCCCGGCCCGGTGCGACGATCGGACGGCACCCCGACCGCAGCCCCCCCCCAGGAGGAACGACGTGGAGATCCGCGTGCTCGGACCGTTGACGGCCCACGAAGAGGGGACGTCGGTCGTGCCCACCGCCGGCAAGCCCCGGCAGATCTTCGCCACGCTCGCCCTGAACGCCGACTGCCCCGTGCCGATCTCCACGCTGATCAAGGAGCTGTGGGGGGAGTCGGCCCCGCGCAGCGCGGTGCGCACCCTGCAGACGTACATCATGCAGCTGCGCCAGCGCATCGAGGCCGTCCTGGCGGACGGCGACCCGCGCTCGGCCAAGGACGTGCTGACCACGGAGGGCAGCGCCTACCGGCTGGCGGTCTCCCGGGAGCGGGTGGACATCGCGCGCTACGAGCGCACCGCTGCGGCGGGCCGTACGGCCCGGGCCGCCGGTGACGACGCGGCCGCCTCCACCCTGCTGTCCCGGGCGCTGGGCCTGTGGCGCGGCCCGGCGCTGGTGGACGTGCCGGTGGGGCGGGTGCTGGAGGCGGAGGCGCTGCGCTGGGACGAGGACCGGCTCTTGACACTGGAGCAGCGCATCGACTGCGACCTGCGGCTGGGGCGGCACCGGGAACTGGTGCCGGAACTGCGGGTGCTGACGGCCCGCTACCCGATGGACGACCGGTTCTGCCGGCACTTCATGCTGGCGCTGTACCGCTCCGGCTACACCTGGCGGGCGCTGGAGGCGTACCAGCGGCTGCACGCGGAGCTGACCGCGGAGCTGGGCCTGAGGCTGCCGAGGGACGTGGAGCGGCTCCAGCACCTGATCCTGTCCGAGGACCCGGAGCTGGACCTGCCGGGGTCGGTGGCGCACCGCGAGCGGGCCCTGCTGTTCGCCTGAGCCCGCGGTCGTTCCCGGCCCTTTCCCGGCCCTTTCCCCGCCCATTCCCGGCCAGGGACAACGTGTACCCTGCAACGGCCAGGGGCCGACCCCGACCGTCGGTGGTCGCCCTGGCGACGGGAACGGGGGACTCCATGATCCGCGTCATGCTCGCCGAGGATCTGTACATATTGCGCCGCGCGCTGGCTTCCCTGCTGGCGTTGGAGAGCGACCTCGACGTGGTCGCCGAGGTCGAATCCGGCCATGACATCCTGCCGACGGCCCGCCGGCTGAGACCGGACGTGGCGGTGCTCGACATCGACCTGCCGGGGGTGGACGGCATCACCGCGGCCGCGGCGCTCCACGAGGAGCTGCCCGAGTGCCGGGTGCTGATCCTGACCAGTCTGGGCAAGCCCGGCACCCTGCGCCGGGCCCTGGAGGCGCGGGTGTGCGGCTTCCTGCCCAAGGACGCCGAGCCGGCGCGGCTGACCGCGGCGATCCGGGCGGTGGCCGAGGGACAGCGGGTGGTCGACCCGCAGCTGGCCCTGTCCGCCCTGGACGGTGGTCACGAGACCCCGCTGACGCCCCGCGAGACGGAGGTGCTGGAGCTCGCCGCCAGGGGCGAGGGTGCCAAGCAGATCGCCTCCCGGCTCTTCCTGTCCGTCGGGACGGTGCGCAACTACCTGACCAGCTCGGTCAACAAGCTCGGCGCCCGCAACCGGGTCGACGCCATCCGCATCGCCCGCGAGTCCGGCTGGATGTGAGGCCGGGCGGGGCCACGGGCCGTGGCCCGTGGCCCCGGCCGTCAGCCCTGCTCGGCGGCTTCGCGCGCGAGTTCGGCGATCCGGGCCGGGGTGGGGCGGCGCAGCACCTCGTCGAGCCGCCCCATGAACCGCTGTTCGCCCGCCGCGCCGACGATCTCCGCGCACACCGCGGCGAGCATCGCCACCAGGGTGAAGGAGGTGCCGCCCAGCAGGTGGAAGTCGGTGTCCGGGCCGATCGACGCGGGGTCGGCGCCGAGCACGCGGGCCCAGATCCCGGCCACGGCCGCCTGCTCCGGGTCCGGCTCGGCGGCGGCCGGCGCCTGGGCTGCCCCGTCGGCGAAGGGGTCGGGCAGCCGGGACGCGTCCGCTTTGCCGTTGACGGTGAGGGGGATGTCGGGCACGGCCACGACGGCCGCCGGCACCATGTACGAGGGCAGCAGGCGCGCCGCGAACGCGGCGGGCTCCTCGGAGGTCGTGGCGGGCCGGGTCACCACGTACCCGCACAGCAGCCCGTCCGCGCCGGCCGCGCGGCGCCGGTCGACGACCACGGCCCGCTCCACGTCGGGGTGCCGCTCCAGCACCCGGGCGATCTCGGCGGGCTCGACGCGGTGGCCGCGGACCTTGACCTGCTCGTCGTTGCGGCCGCAGGACTCCAGCTCGCCGCCGGGCAGCAGACGGGCCAGGTCGCCCGAGCGGTAGGCGCGGGTGCCGTCGGCGAGGGTGACGAAGCGTTCGCGGGTCAGGTCCGGGCGGCCCCGGTAGCCGCGCGCCAGCTGCTCGCCGGCCAGGTACATCTCGCCGATGGCGCCCGGCTCGACGAAGCGGCGTTCCTCGTCGAGGAGGTGGATGCGCGTGTTGTCGGTGGGCACGCCGATCGGCACGGAGGCCGCCTCGGCGTCGCCGTCCCGGCCGAACCGGCGGGTCATGCAGCCGACGGTGGTCTCGGTGGGCCCGTACTCGTTGAAGATGCCGCACTGCGGGCCGAACGCCTCCTGGGCGGCCGCCGCGACCGAACCGCGCAGCAGCTCACCGCCGGCGATGACCGCCTTGAACCCGGCCGGCCGGATGCCGAGGCGGCCGATGAGGTCGAGGTGGGTGGGCGTCAGCTTGATCGCGTTGCAGCCGGAGTCCTCCAGGACCTCCCGCAGGGTGACGTGGTTGAGCTCGCCCGGCACCAGGGCGACCGAGCCGCCCACGAGCAGCGGCAGGAACAGCGCGGTGTTCGACAGGTCGAAGGCGAGCGAGGTGAACAGCGGGAAGCAGGTGCCGGCGTCGACGCCGTAGACGCGCAGCGCCCAGTCGGCGAACGTGGTCAGCGCGCCGTGTTCGATCTCGACGCCCTTGGGGGTGCCGGTGGAGCCCGAGGTGTAGATGACGTAGGCCAGGTCCTCGGGGGCGGGTCCGTCCGCCGGCTGCGGGAGCGGGCCGTCGTGCGGGGGGAGGTCCGCGGGGACCAGGCCCTCGCAGCCTTCGGGCAGGCAGTCGCGCCCGGCGTACCGGCGGTCGGTCAGGCACAGGGTGCTGCCCGCGTCGGCGAGTACGCCGGCCAGGCGCGCGTCGGGGTGGTGGGGGTCGAGCGGGAGGTAGGCGGCGCCCGCCTTCAGCACGCCCCAGATGCTCGCGACGGCGTCGGGGGTCCGGTCGGCCAGCAGGCCGACGAGGCTCTCGCGGCCGATGCCGCGCCGGCGCAGCCCGGCGGCGACGGCGGTGGAGCGGGCGTCGAGCTCCCGGTAGGAGACCTCCCCCTCCGGGCCGGTGAGGGCGACGGCGTCGGGGGTGCGGCGGACCTGCTCGGCGAAGCGGTGGACGACGCTGCGGGCCGTGTCGACGGGGCGGTCGGTGCGGTTGCCCTCCCAGTGGCGGTGGGCGCGCGGGGACAGGGCCTCCTCGATCCGGTCGAGGAGCTCCTCGGCCCGCTCGGCGACGCCCGGGCCGTCGTACCAGCCGAGGGTGATCTCGGTGCGGCCGCCGACCTCGCAGACGTCGACCTCCGGCGGGCCGACCGGACCGGAGTTGGGGAGGGCGTAGACGGTGGCGGGGTGGAAGCCGGGGGCGGTGAACTCCGCCAGGTCGAGCCGGCCCATGTGCGAGACGGTGGCCAGGGCCGCGTAGCGGCCGGCCTTGGCGGAGTAGGCGTCGAGCGCGGTGATCTGCTGCTCCAGCACGTCCAGCGGCGCGGACGGCAGGGAGGGTTCGGCGCGGGCGGCCAGGTCGCCGCCGGCGGCCAGTGTGCGCAGGAGCCGTTCGTGGGCTTCCTGCCAGGGCTTGCCGGCGGTGACCTCCAGCAGCGGGTTGTGCACGAGGTTGCCGGTGGTGCGGACGTCCGGCAGGTGCCGGCGCAGGTCGACCGGGACCATGATCCGGCCGGTCTCCAGGCCGGAGCCGGCGGTGACGACCGTGGCGATCTTGGCGACGAGGGCGGAGTGGCTGCCGTCGACGGTGCGCCGGCGCCACAGGAACCCGCCGCCGGGGGCGGGCCGCTCGCCCAGGCAGGACGGCCAGTTCAGGTCGGGGGTGGGGCCGTCGAACTCGGGGACGCCGACCTTGTCGAGCAGGTCGGTCTCGGTCAGTTCGGAGTCGGCGCCGAGCAGTGGTTCGCCGCGCAGCGCGCGGAAGACCTCGCCGGCCCACAGCAGGACGCCCTTGCCGTCCATCGCTCCGTGGAAGGCCCGGAAGACGACGGTGGCCGGGTCGCCGTCGAGGAGCAGGACCTCGCAGGTGGGCCCGCCGTCGCCCATCAGGGGCGCGTGCAGGGCGGGCTCGTCGGCGAAGGTGGTGCGGTCCAGGCCGGCGCCGAGGCCGGTGCGGACCTCGGGCGCGCGGCCGCTGTCGACCCACTCCATGCCGCGGCGGGTCACCCGGGAGCCGGGGCAGGCGTCGGCGGCGGCGGACACCGCGGCGGTCAGTGCCGCGGGGTCGATGGCGCCCTGGCCCTCGACGAAGACCTGGATGACACCGGGGACGGAGGGCGGGTAGACCAGGAACCAGCATTCCGTGGGGGACACCGGCCTGCGGTAGGTGCCCTTCTCGGCTCCGACAGCCATCGTGGTCCTTTCATCGGGGTGGGGTGCGTGAGGTGTGGCCCCGTCGTCGCGGTGCGTGCCGGACGCCGGGGCGGGGTTCAGGGGGTGCCGTGGACGACGGGGCCGTCGGCCGGGCGCAGGGCCCGCGAGCGCCTCAGGTCACGGTGGACGAAGGCGCGCTGGAGCCAGCGGTCGCGGCCGTCGTAGCGCGGCTGGAAGGAGTTGCGGCCGTGCAGGGCGAGCCGGTTGTCGACGAAGGCCAGGTCGCCGGGGGCCAGGATCAGGGTGGTGGTGACGCGGTCGATGGCGGTGCGCAGCCGGGCCAGGGCCGCGGCGGCCTCGTCGTCGAGGGGGGTGGTGCTGGTGAAGTCGACGGTGATGTCGGGGTCGCCGGGGCTGCCGGAGAGGACTCCGACGGCCTCCGGCAGGCCCTGGCCCTCGCCGAAGGAGGCGGGTGCGGCGGTGACGTAGCGGGGCTGGTGCAGCAGGGCCCGGTCGGCGTCGTCGAGCAGCGGCAGGGCGCGGCGGACGGAGGCGACGCGCAGTCCGGCGATGTCGGCGTGGTCGTTGCGCAGGCACATGAGGCCGACGAAGTCGGGGCGGAAGGGGTGGAAGGCGTTCTCGGTGTGCATGTTGAGCGCCACCGATCCCGCGTTGCCCTGGTACTCCTCCATGCCGGGGACGGGCACCACGTCGTGGACGAGCGCGCCCTGCTTCTCCTCGCGGAAGGAGACCAGTTCGCCCAGGCCCAGGGAGACCAGGGCCAGGGCGGCGGCCGGCACGGTGGCGGTGCGCTGGACCGACCCGGCGGCCAGCGGGGTGTCCGGGAGGCCGTCGGGGTGGCCGGGGAGGTTGCGCAGCAGGAGCATGGCGTCGGGGCCGGCGTCGCGGGTGAAGCGGCGCAGGGTGCGCCTGAGGCGGGCCGGCAGCAGGGTGCTGAGGTCCCGGGCGCGTTCGACCCACTCGGTGGTGTCGATCCGTGAGGGTGCGCTGCGCAGCAGGTCCCGGGCCAGCGCCTCGAGTTCGGCCCGTTCCGGCTCTCCCAGGGTCACCACCGCGTCGTTGCCGACCATTTCGGATACGTCAACAGACATGCCGTCCCGCTTTCTCGACGATTTCTGAATTTCCATGGACGAGGCTATGGAGGGGTATGGCCGGTACCAACCCCTAAAGCCGTGGGGAAAACCCCTCAATGCGGCCGGAAATAGCCGTGCGCATTTCTCCGCGGCAGGCCGGGCCGCCGGCCGGGGCATTTCCCGGCCGGTCGGTGTCCGACGGCTGCCCGGGTCAGGCGCCCACGGCGACCAGCGGCCCGCGGGCCGCCCGGGCCCGGTCCGCGGCGGGCAGGGCGATGGCGGTCATCAGCAGTCCGCCGCGGGCCTGCCAGCGCCCGGCCAGGGTGTGCATCGGCACGCCGCGCACGGCCGGTGCCGGGACCAGCAGCCGGGCCGAGAACGTGCCGGCGTACGGGTCGATGGTGATCGTCGCGTCGGTGAAGTCCAGGCGCCGGCGGGTCAGCGGGAACCACGTCTTGTAGACGGCCTCCTTGGCGCTGAACAGCAGGCGGTCCCAGTGGACGGGCCGGCCGGCGGCGGGCAGGGTGCGCAGCAGCCGGCGCTCCTCGCGCAGCGAGACGGCCTCCAGGACCCCGGGGGGCAGCGGGCCGTTGGGCTCCGCGTCGATGCCCAGGGCCAGGTAGGAGCCGGTCTCGGCGACCACGGCGCAGCGGTAGTCGGCGCAGTGCGTGATGCTGCCCACCACTCCGTGCGGCCAGCGCGGTTCGCCGCGCGGGCCCGGCACGACGGGCATCGGCTCGAGGCCGAGCCCGGCCATGGCGCGCCGGGCGCACAGCCGGACGGTGGTGAATTCCAGACGCCTTTTGAGGACGGCCTGGCCCAGCGCCCTTTCTTCTTCGGGAAAGAGCATCACGCCCGGCTCCGGATCCCCGAATTCCTCTGAACTCAGCACACCTGCCGGGAGAATTTCCTCGATCATGTCACCCCCATGTGTGATATTTCTGCGCGGGCCGCGCTCACACGGCCGCGGGTGCCCGCAGTCCGTCGGCGATGTCCGCGACGACGGCCCGGCTGTGGTCGTTGAGGAAGAAGTGGCCGCCGCCGTAGACCTTCATCTCGAACGGGCCGGTGGTGTGCAGCGCCCAGTCCGCGACCTCCTCGACGAGCGCCTTCGGGTCGGCGTCGCCGGTAAAGGCGGTGATCGGGCAGCTCAGGTCGGGGCCGGGCTCGTAGCGGTAGGTCTCCGCCGCCTTGTAGTCGGCGCGCAGCGCCGGCAGGGCCATGCGCAGCACCTCCGGGTCGTCCAGGAGGCGGGACTCGGTGCCGCTGAGCCGCTGGATCTCCTGGATCAGCCGCTGGTCGCCCTGGGCGTGGACGTTCTCGTCGCGGTGGCGGGAGGGGGCGCGGCGCCCGGAGGGGAACAGCGCGGCCGGGACGACGCCGGCCCGGTGCTCCAGCAGGCGGGCCACCTCGAAGGCGACGGAGGCGCCCATGCTGTGCCCGAAGAGGGCGAGCGGCCGGTCCGTCCACGGCAGCAGCGCGGTGTAGACGCGCTCGGCCAGCTCCTGGATGTCGTCGACGCACGGCTCGTGGCGGCGGTCCTGGCGGCCCGGGTACTGGACGGCCAGCACCTCCACGTCCGGGGCGAGGGCGGCGGAGACGGGGAAGTAGTAGCTGGCGGAGCCGCCGGCGTGGGGCAGGCAGACCAGGCGGGCGGAGGGGTCCGGCGCCGGGTGGAAGCGCCGCACCCACAGGCCGTTGTCTTCGGTGTTGCTCATGTGATGCTGCTCCTCGGTTCGGTGTGCGCGGTGGGGCGCGGGTGGTGGGCGGAAAGGTCGTGGGGTCCCGGTCAGGCGGGTACGGGTACGGGGACGGGTACGGGGGCCGGGGCGGTCCCGGGGAGGCCGGCGAGCCAGGCGTCGAGGTGTCCGGCGGCGGTCGCGGCGTGCTCGCCGATCATCGTGAAGTGGCTGCCGGGGCTGTCCACGGCGGTGTGCGGGAAGTCCCAGCCGGCCCGCCAGTCGCCGTCCCCGGTCCACTCGCACAGCGGCTCGGCGGCGCGCAGCAGCAGGGTGGGGCAGGCCGTCGGCTCGGGGCGCCAGTCGGCGAACAGCGGGATGTACGCGGCCCAGGCGGTGACGCGGAAGTCGTCCATCGGCGTGTAGGCGGTGGTCCGTTCGGTCATCCCGTCCATCAGCTGCGGGATCCACGCGGCCATCACCTCGCTGTCGGAGGGGTAGACGTCCAGCAGGGCCTGGCCCAGCGGTGCCCGGCCGGCCGCTTCGAGGTGCCGGGCGAGGGAGTTGGCGACCATGGCGCCGCCGGAGTGCCCGGCGAGGACGAAGTCGCGCTCCCCCACGGCCTCCAGGACGGCCTCGGCCTGGGCCCGTACCAGCGCGTCACGGTCGGCGGGCAGCAGCTCGGCGGGGCCGAAGCCGGGGTGCGGCAGGGCGTACACGTCGCGCCTGCCGCGGAAGCGGGCGGCCAGGCGGGCGTACTCCTGCGCCCCCGCCAGCGGGGACATGGTGCAGCAGCACACCAGGGGCGGGCCCTCCGGCCCGGAGGCGAGGCGGACGGCCCCCGTGCTGCGGACGAGGTCGGCCGGGTCGCTGAACGTGGGCCGGAACGACGCGAGTTCGAGCAGCAGCCGGGTGTACTGGTCGGGCCGTCCGGCTCGGCGCGCGGCCGTGAACAGGTCGCCGAGCAGGCCCTGTGCCGCCGGGGCGGCCGACACCGGTGCACCGGTCCCGGCGGTCTCGGCCGTCCCGTGGCCGCGCGCGTCCAGGAGGCCGGCCAGGTGGCGGGTGAGGGACGGGACACCCGGGTGGTCGAACAGCAGCGTGCCCGACAGTTCCAGGTCCAACAGGCGGGCCAGCCGGTCGCGCAGCTCCAGGGCCGTCAGCGAGTCGAAGCCCAGCTCCAGGAAGTCCCGCTCCCCGTCGAGTTCGCCGTCGTCGGCGTAGCGCAGTACGGCCGCCGCGTGCTCCAGGACGGCCTGGCGCAGCAGCTGCTCGCGCAGCGCGGCGGGGGCGGCGGCGAGCCGGCCGCGCAGCTCCGCGCCGGCGGCTTCCGCCGCGGGCCGGTCGTCCTGCGGCTCGGCGCCGGCAGCGGCGGCGGGCTGGGGGGCCGGGGCGCCGGGGGGCTGCGGCCAGTAGCGCTGGTGCTGGAAGGCGTACGTGGGCAGCTCGGCCCGGCGGCCGCCCCACGGCCGGTACACGGCCGCCCAGTCGACGTCCGTGCCGCGCACGTGCAGTTCGGCGACGGCGGCCAGCAGGCACTCCTGTTCGGGCCGGCCGGGGCGCAGCGCCGCCACGGCGGCCGGGGCGGGGGCTGCGGTGTCCGCGACGGCCGTGAGGGACTCCCGGGCCAGGGCGGTCAGTACGCCGCCGGGTCCCAGTTCGAGGAAGGCGGTCGTGCCGGCGCCGTGCAGCCAGCGCACGCCGTCGTCGAAGCGGACGGTGTGCCGTGCCTGGCGCACCCAGTAGTCGGCCGTGCGCACCTCGTCGGCGTCCACGGGCCGGCCGGTGAGGTCGGAGACGAGCGGGATGCGCGGCGCGCGGAAGCCGATCCGCTCGGCCACCCCCCGGAAGTCCTCGAGCGCGGGGTCGAGGAGCGCCGAGTGGAAGGCGTGCCCGGACGGCAGCCACTTCGCCTTCACCCCGCGGGCCTCGAACGCGGCCACGACCTCCCGCAGGGCGTCGGCAGGCCCGGAGAGCACCGTGGAGGCCGGGCCGTTGACGGCGGCGACGGCGACGGCCCCGCCGTGCGGGTGGCCGGCCAGCAGGGCGGCGGCCTCCTCCTCGCCGGCCCGTACGGCGGCCATGGTGCCGCCGGGCGGCAGCGCGTCCATCAGCCGGCCCCGGGCGGCCACCAGGGTGCAGGCGTCCTCGAGGGTGAGCACCCCGGCGGCGTGGGCGGCGGCGAGCTCTCCGACCGAGTGGCCGAAGACGAAGTCGGGGACGACGCCCCAGTGCTCCAGCAGCCGCAGCAGGGCGGTCTCCACCGCGAACAGCGCCGGCTGGGCCCAGCCGGTGCGCTCCAGCAGCGCGGCCCGCGGCGAGCCCGGTTCCGCGAAGGCGACCTCGCGCAGCGGCAGGTCGAGCAGCGGGTCGAGGTGGGCGCAGACCGCGTCATAGGCCTCGGCGAAGGCGGGGAGGGCGGCGTACAGTTCGCGTCCGGCGGCGGCCCAGCTGCCGCCCTGCCCGGTGAACAGGAAGGCGGTCCGGGCGCCGCGGACGGCCTGCCCGGTGACGAGCTCGGCGGCCGTCGCGCCGTTCTCCAGTGCGGTCAGGCCGCGGACGGCGTCCTCGGCGCCGGCGGCGAGTACGACGGCGCGGCGTTCGAAGTGCGTGCGGGTGGTGGCCAGCGCTCGGCCCACGTCCAGCGGCCGGTCGCCGGGATGGGCGGCCAGGTGGGCGGCGAGCTTGCGGGCCTGGCCGCGCAGGGCGGCGGGGGTGCGGCCGGAGACCGGCCAGGGCAGGACGGCGGGCGCGGCCGCGGGCTCTTCGGCGGCCCCTTCCGCCGGGGCTTCTTCCGCCGGGGCCTGTTCGAGGATGACGTGGGCGTTGGTGCCGCTGACGCCGAAGGCGGACACGGCGGCGCGGCGCGGCTGCCCCGTCTCGGGCCAGGGGCGCGCCTGGGTGAGGAGCTCGACGCCGCCGGAGGACCAGTCGACCATCGGGGACGGCGCGTCCACGTGCAGCGTCCGGGGCAGCACCCCGTGCCGCATGGCCTGGACGGCCTTGATCACGCCGGCCATGCCCGAGGCGGCCTGGGTGTGGCCGATGTTGGACTTCACCGAGCCCAGCCACAGCGGCCGGTCTGCGTCGCGTCCCCGGCCGTAGGCGGCCAGCAGGGCCTGCGCCTCGATGGGGTCGCCGAGGGTGGTGCCGGTGCCGTGCGCCTCCAGCAGGTCGACCTGGTGGGCGGCGAGCCCGGCGTCGGCGAGGGCTTGGCGGATGACGCGGCGCTGGGCCGGTCCGCTGGGCGCGGTCAGGCCGTTGCTGGCGCCGTCCTGGTTGACGGCCGAGCCGCGCAGCACGGCGAGGACCGGGTGGCCGTTGCGCCGCGCGTCGGACAGCCGCTCGAGGACGAGGACGCCCGCGCCCTCGCCCCAGCCGGTGCCGTCCGCGGCGGCCGCGAAGGACTTGCAGCGGCCGTCTCCGGCCAGGCCGCGCTGGCGGGCGAACTCGGCGAACGCGCCGGGCGTCACCATCACGGTCACGCCCGCGGCCAGCGCCAGTGTGCACTCGTCGGCGCGCAGGGCCCGCGCCGCCAGGTGCAGGGCGACCAGGGAGGAGGAGCAGGCGGTGTCGACGGTGACGGCGGGCCCCTCCAGGCCGAGGGCGTACGCCACCCGGCCCGAGATCACGCTGCCCGAGGAACCCGTGAGCAGGTAGCCCTCGGTGCCCTCCTCGCTGCCGAGCAGGCCGGCCGCGTAGCCGGAGGAGGAGGCGCCCGCGAAGACGCCGGTGGCGCTGCCGCGCAGCGAGGCCGGGTCGATGCCGGCCCGCTCGACGGCCTCCCAGGCGGTTTCCAGCAGCAGCCGCTGCTGGGGGTCCATGGCGAGGGCCTCACGGGGGGAGATCCCGAAGAAGGCGGGGTCGAAGCCGGTGGCCGTGTGGACGAATCCGCCGACCGGCGCGTAGCCGTCGGCGGCGGCGCCGTCGGTGCCTCCGTCGGTGTCCGCCTGGGCGCGGGCTCCGGCGGTGAAGCCGGCCGCCTCCCAGCCGCGGTCGTCCGGGAAGCCGCCGAGGGCGTCGACGCCCTCGGCGACCAGCCGGTACAGCTCGTCCGGGGTGTCGGCGCCGCCCGGGAAGCGGCAGCCCATGCCGACGATCGCAATGGGCTCGGCGGCCCGCGCGGCCCCGGCGGCCAGCCGCCCGTTCTCCGTGCGCAGCCGTTGGTTGTCCAGCAGCGTCGTCCGCAGCGCGGCGACGACCTCGTCGGTGTTCGTCTCGCTCACCGGTATCCCTCTCCCCCTAGCTCCAGCTCATTCGGATTGCTCGTCGCCCAGCGCCATGCGGACCAGGTCCCGTACGTCCATCGCCCTGATCTCGTCGCTGCGGTCGGCCGCCGGCGCCGCCTCGGCGGACGCGTCGGCCGCCGGGCCTTCGGGCCGCTGCGCGCCGGCCGGACCGGCCTCGTCGGCCAGCCGCCGCAGCGCCTCCAGCAGCCCCGCCTCGCGGAACCGCTCGATCGGCACGGTGGCCAGGGCGTCGCGCAGGGCCTCCTCGTCGCCGGTGCGGCCGGCGGCGGCGCCGTCCGGGCCGGCGGCGGCCCCGGGCAGCAGTTCGGCGCGCAGCAGGTCGCGCAGGGCGGTCGGCGCGGGATGGTCGAAGACCACGGTGGCCGGCAGCCGCAGGCCCGTCGCCACGTTGAGCCGCTTGCGCAGCTCCAGCGCGGTGACCGAGTCGAAGCCCAACTCCCGGAAGGCCCGCTGCGGGTCGACGGCGGCGCCGGACGCGTGGCCCAGCACGGCCGCGGCCGCGTCGCACACCAGGTCCAGCAGCATCCGGTCCCGTTCGGACTCGGCCGCGGCGAGCAGCCGGGCGCGCAGCCCGGCCTGCGTGTCGCCGTCCGCGGCCTCCTGCGGTTCATCGGCCGGCTCCAGCGCGTCGCGCACCTCCGGCAGGTCCTCCAGGAGCGGACTGCGGCGGGCGATGGTGAACGCGGGGGCGAACCGCGCCCAGTCGACGTCGGCCACGGTCAGGGCGGGCGTACCGCCGCCCACGGCGAGCGCCAGCGCGGACACCGCCCGGTGCGGTGCCATGGCGCGCACGCCGCGCCGCAGCAGTTCCCGTTCGGCGTCGCCCTCGGCCATGCCGCCGCCCGCCCAGCTGCCCCAGGCCACCGAGGTGGCGGCGAGGCCGAGGCCCGCGCGGTGCTCGGCGAGGCCGTCGAGGTAGGCGTTGGCGGCGGCGTAGGCGCCCTGCCCGGCGCCGCCCCAGACGGCGGCGCCGGAGGAGAACAGCACGAACGCGTCCAGGTCCAGGTGGGCGGTGAGCTCGTGCAGGTGGCGGGCGCCGGCCGCCTTGGCCGCGTACACGGCGGCGAACTCCTCGTGGGTGACGGAGTCCAGGGCACCCTGCGCGGTGATCCCCGCGGCGTGCACCACGGAGCGGACGGGCGCGCCGTCGGCGGCCAGCTGCTCCAGGAGCGCGGCCAGCCGGCCGCGGTCCGCGGCGTCGCACGCGGCGAGCGTCACCCGGGCGCCCGACTCCTCGAGCTCGCGGGCGAGTTCCCGTGCGCCGGGGGCCTCGGGGCCGCGCCGTCCGGCCAGCACCAGGTGCTCGGCGCCGTTCGCGGCGAGCCAGCGGGCCACGTGGCCCCCCAGCGCCCCGGTGCCGCCCGTGACCAGCACGGTCCCCCGCGGCCGCCACGGCCGGGCGGGGCGGCCCGCGCCGCCCGGGGCCCGGGTCAGCCGGCGGGCGTAGGCGGCGCTGTCGCGCAGGGCGATCTGGTCCTCGCCGTGGTCCGTGCCCAGCAGCGCGAACAGGCGGCGCAGCGAGCGCTCGTCGGTCTCCTGCGGCAGGTCCAGCAGGCCGCCGGGGCGGCCGGGCCGCTCTAGGGCGGCGACGCGGCCCAGGCCCCAGAGGGCGGTCTGCGCGGGGCTCGTGACGGATTCCGAACGGCCCACGGCGACCGCTCCCCGGGTGGCGCACCACAGAGGGATGTCCGCGGTGTCGGCCCCGCCGGCCAGCGCCTGGAGCAGGGTCAGGGTCGAGGCCAGCTCCGCCGGCACCCCGGCGCGGGCCTCGTGCGGCCGCTCGGCGAGGGCCAGCAGGGACAGCACGCCGGCGGGCCGCTCGGCGCGGATCCGCTCGGCGAGCTCCGCCGGGTCGGCCCCGGCGTCCGCCACGGTGATCCGGGTGAAGCCGGCGTACCCGTCGGCGAGCCGGGCGGCGATCCGCTCGACCTCGGCCCTGGCCGTGGCGTCCTGGGCCTCGGGCGTCACCAGCAGCCAGGTGCCGGTGAGACCGGCGGTGGGGGCCGGTTCGGCGAGGGGCTTCCAGGTGGTCTTGTAGCGCCAGGAGTCCACGGCGGCCCGTTCGCGGCGTTCGCGGCGCCACTGCGACAGGGCGGGGAGTACGTCGCTCCACGGCTGCTCGCCGGAAATGTCCAGCGTCTCGGTCAGCGCGTCCAGGTCCTCGCGTTCGACGGCCTCCCAGAAGGCCGCGTCCACCGGATCGGCCTGGACCGCCGCCGGGGCGGCCGCCTTGGGCTGCGGCCAGAAGCGCTGGTGCTGGAAGGCGTAGGTGGGCAGGTCGGTGCGCTGGGCGCCGGTGCCGTCGAAGACGGCCGTCCAGTCGACGCCGACGCCGCTCACCCAGGCCTCGGCGAGCGAGGTCAGCACGCGGCGGGAGCCGCCTTCGTCGCGGCGCAGGGTGCCGACGGCGACGGCGTCCATCTCGGCGAGGCCGACGGCGAGGACCGGGTGCGGGCTCGACTCGACGAACAGGCGGTACCCGTCGGCCAGGGCCGCCTTGACGGCCTGCTCGAACAGGACGGGGTTGCGCAGGTTGCGGTACCAGTAGCCGCCGTCCAGCTCCGTGCCATCCAGCAGCTCGCCCGTCAGGGTGGAATACATGGGGACCGCCGCCTGGCGGGGGTTCAGGCCGCTGAGCAGGTCGGCCAGTTCGGCCTCCAGCTTCTCCACGTGGGAACAGTGGGAGGCGTACTCCACCGCCACCCGGCGGGCCCGGACCCCCTCCGCTTCGAGGACGGCGACCAGCTCGGCGCAGGCGTCCGCGTCACCGGACACGACCGTCGAGGACGGCCCGTTGACGGCGGCGACGGCCAGCCGGTCGCCGAAGGACGCGGCGATCCGCTCCGCCGCGTCGGCGGCCGGGAGACTCACGGACACCATGCCACCCAGACCCGCGATGGCATCGATCGCCCGGCTGCGCAGGGCCACCACCTTCGCCGCGTCCTCCAGCGAGAGCGCGCCCGCCACGCACGCGGCGGCGATCTCGCCCTGGGAGTGACCGATGACCGCGGCAGGCTCGACGCCGTAGGACTTCCAGACCTCGGCCAGCGCCACCATCACCGCGAACAGCACCGGCTGGACCACGTCCACCCGCTCCAGCGGGTCGTCCGAACGCAGGACGTCCGTCAGCGACCAGTCCACATACGGCGCCAGAGCCTCCTCGCACTCCGCGATCCGCGCCGCGAACACCGGCGAGGAATCGAGGAGCCCGACGGCCATGCCGACCCACTGCGAACCCTGACCCGGGAAGACGAACACGGCGTCCGAGGCCGTCGCCCGGCCGCGGACCACGTCGGCGGTGTCGCGGCCGCCGGCCAGGGCGTTCAGGGCGTCGGTGAAGCCCGGCCCGAGGACGACCGCGCGGTGTTCCATCACGGCGCGGGTCGTCACCAGCGAGAGGCCCACGTCGACGGACTCCGTCTCCGGGTGCAGCTCGGCGTACGCGGCGAGCCGGTCGGCCTGGCCCCGTACGGCCGCCTCGGAGCGGCCCGAGAGCGGCCACGGCACGACGGCCGGGGTGTCGCGTTCCGGGGCGGGGGCGGCGGGTTCGTCCAGCGGGGACTGCTCCAGGATGACGTGGGCGTTGGTGCCGCTGACGCCGAACGAGGAGACGCCGGCCCGGCGCGGGCGGTCGGCGGCCGTCGTCCAGGTGCGGTCCTCGGTGAGCAGGCCGACGGCGCCGGAGGACCAGTCGACGTGCGGGGACGGCTCGTCCACGTGGAGGGTCTTGGGCAGCACGCCGTGGCGCATCGCCTGGACCATCTTGATGACGCCCGCGACGCCGGCGGCGGCCTGCGTGTGGCCGATGTTGGACTTCACGGAGCCCAGCCACAGCGGCTCGGCGCCGTCGCGGCCCTGGCCGTAGGTGGCGAGGAGGGCCTGGGCCTCGATGGGGTCGCCGAGCGAGGTGCCGGTGCCGTGCGCCTCCACGGCGTCCACGTCGGCGGCGGTGAGGCGGGCGTTGGCCAGGGCGGCGCGGATGACGCGCTGCTGGGCGGGCCCGTTGGGGGCGGTCAGGCCGTTGCTGGCCCCGTCCTGGTTGACGGCCGAGCCGCGGACCACCGCGAGGACGTGGTGGCCGTTGGCGCGGGCGTCGGAGAGCCGCTCCAGGAGGAGCATGCCGACGCCCTCGCCCCAGCCGGTGCCGTCCGCCGCGGCGGCGAAGGCCTTGCAGCGGCCGTCGGCGGCGAGGCCGCGCTGGCGGGAGAACTCCACGAAGGCGCCCGGGGTCGACATCACGGTGACGCCGCCGGCCAGGGCGAGGGAGCATTCCCCGCTGCGCAGCGCCTGGGCCGCCAGGTGCAGGGCGACCAGCGACGAGGAGCAGGCGGTGTCGACGGTCATGGCCGGGCCTTCGAGGCCGAGCGCGTAGGAGACGCGGCCCGAGAGCACGCTGGCGCCGTTTCCGGTGGCCATGTAGCCCTCGACGCCGGCCTGGGCGGCCAGCAGGAGGCCCGCGTAGTCCTGTCCGTTGGTGCCGGCGAAGACGCCGGTGGCGGTTCCCCGCAGGGAGGCCGGGTCGATGCCGGCGCGTTCCAGGACCTCCCAGGAGGCTTCGAGGAGGAGGCGCTGCTGGGGGTCCATGGCGAGGGCCTCGCGCGGGGAGATCCCGAAGAACTCGGCGTCGAAGTCGCCGGCCTCGTGCAGGAAGCCGCCGGAGCGGACGTAGGAGGTGCCGGAGTTGTCGGGGTCGGCGTCGTAGAGCCGGTCGGTGTCCCAGCCGCGGTGGTCGGGCAGTGCGGTGACGGCGTCCTGGCCGGCGGCCAGGAGCTGCCACAGCCGCTCGGGGGTGTCGGCGCCGCCGGGGAAGCGGCAGCTCATGCCGACGATGGCGATGGGCTCGTCGGCGTCCGCGGCGCCGGCGGCGCGCCCTGCGGCGGGCTCGCCGGCCTCGGCGGTACCGAACAGCTCCTCCTCCAGGTGGCGGGCGAGGAGGGCCGGGACGGGGTAGTCGAAGACGAGCGTGGCGGACAGGGCCAGGCCCGTGGCGGCGCCGAGCAGGTTGCGCAGCTCCATGGCGGTGAGCGAGTCGAAGCCGAGCTCGCGGAAGGCCTTGCCGGGAGGGACGGCGTCGGCGGAGGCGTGGCCGAGGACGGCGGCGGCCCGGGTGCGGACGAGGTCCAGCAGGAGGCGGCCGCGTTCGGCGGCGGAGCCGCGGGCGAGGCGTTCGCGCAGGGGGTCGCCGGGGGCGGGCCGGTCCTCGGCGCCGGCGGGGGCGGCGTCGAGGAGGCGGCGTACGGCGGGGACGTCCTGGAGCAGCGGTGCGCGGCGGACGGCGAGGAAGCCGGGGGCGAAGCGCTCCCAGTCGATCTCGGCGACGGCCGTGAGGGGGGTGCCGCGGTGCACGGCGCGGGCGAGCGCGTCGAGGGCGGCGTCCGCGCCGAGGGCCGGCATGCCGGAGCGGCGCATGCGCTCTTCGACGACGGCGGAGTCGGTGGCCATGCCCGCGCCGGCCCAGGGGCCCCAGGCCAGGGAGGTGGCGGGCAGGCCGAGGGAGTGGCGGTGGGCGGCGAGGGCGTCGAGGAAGGCGTTGCCGGCGGCGTAGTTGGCCTGTCCGGCGTTGCCGAGGAGGCCGGCCAGGGAGGAGTAGAGGACGAACGCGTCGAGGTCGAGGTGGCGGGTGAGCTCGTGCAGGTGTGCGGCGGCGTCGGCCTTGGGGCGCAGCACGGTGTCGATGCGGGTGTCGGTGAGCTGGTCGAGTACGCCGTCGTCGAGGACGCCGGCGGTGTGGACTACGGCGGTGGGCGGTTCGTCGAGGCCGTCCAGCAGTGCGGCCAGGGCGTCGCGGTCGGCGGCGTCGCAGGCGGCGAGGGTGACGCGGGCGCCGAGGGCGCCCAGTTCGGCGGCGAGTTCGGGGGCGCCGGGGGCGTCGGGGCCGGAGCGGCTGGTGAGGACGAGGTGGGCGGCGCCGTGGGCGGCGAGCCAGCGGGCGGTGTGGGCACCGAGCGCGCCGGTGCCGCCGGTGACGAGGACGGTGCCGCGCGGGGTCCAGCCCGCCGCGTCCCGCGCGGGGGCGGGGACGTGGGCGAGCCGGCGGGCGAAGGCGCCGGCGGGGCGGACCGCGACCTCGTCCTCGGCGCCGCCGGTCAAGACGGCCAGGAGCAGGTCGCCGCCCCGGGTGTCGAGGGTGGCGGGCAGGTCGACGAGGGCGCCCCAGCGCTGGGGGTGTTCACGGCCGGCGGTCTTGCCGTAACCCCACAGCAGGGCCTGGGCGGGGGCGTCGAGCGGGTCGGCGGGACCGGTGGAGACGGCGCCCCGGGTGGCGCACCACAGGGGGGCGCGGACGTCGGCGTCGCCGAGGGCGAGGAACAGGTCGTGGGTGCGGTGGAGCAGGGTCCGTCCGGCCGCGATCCCGAGGGGGTCGCCGGCGGCGGCCCCGGTGGCGGTGGTGGCGGTCGCGGCGTCGAGGGCCAGCAGGGACAGGACGCCGTCGGGCGGGGTCAGCTCGCGCAGCCGGGCGGCGAGCGCGGTGCGGTCGTCGGCGCCGGGGGTGAAGGGCAGGACGTGCACGCCGCGTCCGGCCAGCGCGTCGAGGACCTCGCGGGCGGCGTCCGAGGCCTGTTCGGGGAGCACGACGAGCCAGGTGCCGGGGGCTCCGGCGGGGCGGGCGGGGGTCAGCGGCCGCCAGGTCACGTCGTAGCGCAGCGGGTCGGTGGCCGGGGCCGTCGCGGCGGCCTGGGCGGGGGCGGCGGTGAAGGTGCGCGGGGTGGGCCAGTAGCGCTGGTGCCGGAAGGCGTAGGTGGGCAGGTCGACGACGCGGCCGGCGGCGAGGACCGGGCGCCAGTCGGGGCCCGCGCCGCGGACGTGCAGCCGGGCGAGGGCGTCCAGCAGGGCCTGCGGCTCGGGCCGGTCGGAGCGCAGCAGCGGCACGGCTTCGGCGGCCGTCGCGGCGTCGCCGCCGGCGGTGGCGGTGCTGGTGCCGGTCGCGGTGTCGGTGCCGGCGGCGGTCTCGGTCTCGGTCTCGGTCTCGGCGAGGCATTCGCGGGTGAGCGCGGTCAGGACGCCGCCGGGGCCGAGTTCGACGAAGGTGCGTACGCCGCTGTCGTGGAGCCGGCGCACGGTGTCGGCGAAGCGGACGGCCTCGCGGACGTGGCCCACCCAGTGGTCGGGGGTGCACAGCTCGGCGGCCGGTACGGGCCGGCCCGTGCGGCCGGAGACGACGGGCACGGCCGGGGGCGCGTACGTGAGCTCCCCCGCGACCTGCCGGAACTCCTCCAGCATGGGGTCCATCAGCGGGGAGTGGAAGGCGTGGCTGACGGTCAGCCGCTTCGTCTTCACACCCCGTGCGGCGAGGGCGCCGGCGATCTCGGCGACGGCGTCGGCGGCGCCCGAGACCACCACGGAGCGGGGGCCGTTGACGGCGGCGACGCCCACGTCCGGGCGGCCCGCGAGAAGGGCCTCGACCTCGGCCTCGGGGGCGCGCACGGAGACCATGGCGCCGCCTTCGGGCAGCGCGGCCATGAGCCGGCCGCGGGCGGCGACGAGGCGTGCGGCGTCGGGCAGGGACAGCACCCCGGCGACGTGGGCGGCGGTGATCTCGCCGACGGAGTGGCCGGCGAGGTAGTCGGCGCGCAGGCCCCAGGCGGTGACGAGGCGGTGGAGGGCCGTCTCGAGGGCGAAGAGCGCGGCCTGGGTGAAGTCGGTGCGGTGCAGCAGCTCCGCCTCGGCGGTGCCCTCGTCGGCGAAGAGCACTTCGCGCAGCGGGCGTTCCAGGTGGGGGTCGAGGTGGGCGGCGGCCTCGTCGAAGGCGGCGGCGAACGGCGGGGACACGGCGTACAGCTCGCGGCCGGCGCCGAGGCGCTGCGAGCCCTGGCCGCTGAAGAGGAAGGCGGTCTTTCCGTCGGCGACGGTGCCGCGCACCAGGCCGGGGGCGTCGTCGCCGGCGGCGAGGGCGTCCAGGGCGGTGAGGAGGGCGTCGCGGCCGGGGGCGGTCAGGACGGCCCGGTCCTCGAAGGAGGTGCGGCCGGCGGCCAGGGTGTGCGCGATGTCCGCGGTGTCCTGGCCGGGGTGGGCGGCGAGGTGGGCGCGCAGGGCGGCGGCCTGGGCACGCAGGGCGGCGTCGCCGCGCCCGGACAGCAGCCAGGGCGTCGCGAAGCCGGTTGCGCCGGTGGCGGGTTCGGGGGCCTCTTCGGCGGGGGCCTCTTCGAGGATGGTGTGGGCGTTGGTGCCGCTGACGCCGAAGGAGGAGACGCCGGCCCGGCGCGGGCGGTCGGTGCGGGGCCAGGGGCGGGCCTCGGTGAGGAGGGCGACGTCTCCGGCGGTCCAGTCGACGTGCGGGGTGGGGGCCTGGACGTGGAGGGTGCGCGGCAGGGATTCGTGCCGCATCGCCATGACCATCTTGATGACGCCGGCGATGCCGGCGGCGGCCTGGGTGTGGCCGATGTTGGACTTGAGGGAGCCCAGCCACAGCGGGTCGGTGCCCTCGCGGCCCTGTCCGTAGGTGGCGAGGACGGCCTGGGCCTCGATGGGGTCGCCGAGGGTGGTGCCGGTGCCGTGCGCCTCGACGGCGTCGACCTGGTCGGGGGTGAGGCGGGCGTCGGCGAGGGCCTGGTGGATGACGCGCTGCTGGGCGGGCCCGTTGGGGGCGGTGAGGCCGTTGGAGGCGCCGTCCTGGTTGACGGCGGAGCCGCGGACCACGGCGAGGACGCGGTGGCCGTTGCGGCGGGCGTCGGAGAGGCGCTCCACGAGGAGCACGCCGACGCCCTCGGCGAAACCGGTGCCGTCGGCGTCGGCGGAGAAGGCCTTGCAGCGGCCGGACGTCGACAGTCCGCGCTGGCGGCTGAAGCCGATGAACATGCCGGGGGTGGCCATGACGGTGACGCCTGCAGCCAGCGCGAGGGAGCACTCGCGCCGGCGCAGCGACTGGCAGGCGAGGTGGAGGGCGACGAGGGAGGAGGAGCAGGCGGTGTCGACGGTGAGGGAGGGGCCTTCGAGGCCGAGGGCGTAGGAGACGCGGCCGGAGACGACGGCGGCGGCGCTGCCGGTGGCCAGGTATCCCTCCAGTCCGTCGGCGACCTCCTCCGACCCCATCAGCAGGGCCGGGTAGTCCTGGCCGTTGGTTCCGGCGAAGACGCCGGTGCGGCTGCCGCGCAGCGACGCCGGGTCGATGCCGGCCCGTTCGAAGACCTCCCAGGAGGTCTCCAGCAGCAGCCGCTGCTGGGGGTCCATGGCGAGGGCCTCGCGGGGCGAGATCCCGAAGAACGCCGGGTCGAAGTGGCCCGCGTCGTGGACGAACCCGCCGTCGCGGGCGTAGGAGGTGCCCCGGTGGTCGGGGTCGGCGTCGAACAGCGTCTCCAGGTTCCAGCCGCGGTCGGCGGGGAAGGGGGTGAGCGCGTCGACGCCGCCCTCGACCAGGTCCCACAGTTGTTCGGGGGACCCGACGCCGCCGGGGAAGCGGCAGCTCATGCCGACGATGGCGAGCGGCTCCGTGTCGCGTGCCTCCGCTTCGCGGAGCCGCTCGTGCGCCGTTTCCAGGTCCGCGGAGACCCGCTTGAGGAAGTAGCGCAGTTTCTCTTCGTTCGCCATCTCGGGCGCCATCAGGGGTACTCCATCGTCGGCTGGTGGACAGGACGGGGGCGGTGGGTCAGGAGATCCCGAACTTCTTGCCCAGCAGGTCGAACATCTCGTCGTCGGACGCGGTCTCCATGACCTGTGCGGCGGTGGCCTTGACGGCGGGTTCGCCGCCGCCCTGCCAGCCGGCGACGAGGTTCTGCATCCGCACGAGGAAGCGGGTGCGGTGCGGGTCCTCGGGGTCGAGGCGCGACAGTGCCGACTCGATGCGGTCCCACTCGGCCAGCGCGGCCAGGTCGTCGTCGGCGCTCTCCTGCGGCGCGACGAGGGTGAGCAGCTGCTCGGCGAGCCGGGCGGCGGTGGGGTGGTCGAAGGCCAGCGAGACGGGCAGGTGCAGGCCGGTGGTGGCGGCGAGCCGGTTGCGGAGCTCGACGGCGGTGACCGAGTCGAAGCCCATGTCGCGGAAGGCCCGCTTGACGTCGACGGCCTCCGGTCCGTGGTAGCCGAGGACGGCGGCGACGTGTGCGCGCACCAGGTCCAGCAGGGCGTCCTGGCGTTCGGTCGCGGTCAGGCCGGCCAGCCGTTCGGCCAGGTCGGGGCCCTGGGCGGTGCCGGCGTCGCGGGCGCTGTCGGCGAGGGCCCGTACCTCGGGCACCTCCGACAGCAGCGGGCTGGGCCGGGTCGCGGTGAACGCGACGTGGAAGCGCTCCCAGACGATGTCGGCGACGACGGTGGACGCCTCGCCGCGGTCGACGGCGGCCTGCATGGCGGCGGTGGCCAGTTCGGGCTCCATCTCGCGCAGCCCGTGCCGGTTCAGGATCTCGCCGAACGCGCCGTCGGCCATGCCGCCGCCGCCCCAGGCGCCCCAGGCCACGGAGGTGGCGGGCAGGCCCCTGTCGCGGCGGGCCTGGGCGAGGGCGTCGAGGAAGGCGTTGGCGGGGGCGTAGTTGCCCTGGCCGGGGGTGCCGACGGTGCCGCCGAAGGAGGAGAACAGGACGAACGCGTCGAGGTCCAGGCCGGCGGTGAGCTCGTGCAGGTTGACGGCGGTGGTGGCCTTGGCGCGCAGGGCCCGCTCCAGCCGCTCGGTGCCGAGCGCGTCGATCACCCCGTCGTCGAGGACGGCGGCGGTGTGCACGACGGCGGTCGGCGGCTCGTCGAGCCCGGCGAGCAGCGCGGCGAGCTGGTCGCGGTCGGAGGCGTCGCAGGCGGCGACGGTGACCTTGACGCCGGTGGCGCGCAGTTCTTCGGCGAGTTCGCCGGCGCCGGGGGCCCCGGGCCCGCGGCGGCTGACGAGGAGCAGGTGTTCGGCGCCGTTCCCGGCGAGCCAGCGGGCGACCTGTCCGCCGAGGGCGCCGGTGCCGCCGGTGACCAGGACGGTGCCGCGCGGCGTCCAGGAGCGGGCGCCGGCCTCGGCGCGGCGCGGGGCGCGCACCAGGCGGCGTACGAACGCCCCGGAGGGGCGCAGGGCTATCTGGTCCTCGTCGCCGGCGGCGGCGAGGACGGCGGCGAGCCGGGCCCGGACGCGCTCGTCGCAGGAAGCGGGCAGGTCGATCAGGCCGCCCCAGCGCTCGGTGTGCTCCAGGGCGGCGACCCGGCCCAGGCCCCACACGAGGGCGTGTTCGGGGGTGTCCAGGGTGTCGGTGCGGCCGACGGAGACCGCGCCGCGGGTGGCGCACCACAGGGGTGCGGTGATGTCGGCGGCGCCGAGGGCGCGCAGCAGCGCGACGGTGCCGGCGAAGCCGGTGGGGACGGAGGTGTGGCCGGGGTGCGGGGTGGTGTCGAGGGCCAGCAGGGACAGGACGCCGCCGACGGCGGGGACGGCGGCGGCCGCGTCGCGCAGCCGGTCGGCGAGGGCGCCGTCGGCGAGGTCGGCGGCGCCGACGGTGACGCGGACGACGTCGGCGCCGTGTTCGGCGAGGGCGGTGGCGCAGGCCTCGGCCTCGGGGTGCCCGGCGCCTTCGGGGACGGCCAGCAGCCAGGTGCCCGACAGGGCGGGGACGCCGGTGTCGGTGAGCGGCTTCCAGGTGACCCGGTAGTTCCAGGAGTCCATGGTGGAGCGGGTGTGGTGCTGGCGGCGGTAGTTCGACAGCAGCGGCAGCAGTCCGGCCAGCTGGGCCTGCTGGCTGTCGTCGTCGGCGGCGAGGGTGCCGACGAGGGCCTGGAGGTCCTCGCGTTCGACGGCCTCCCAGAAGGCGGCGTCGACGGCGGCGTCCGAGGCGGAGGCGGCGGGCAGCCATGCGGCGATCCCGTCGCCGCCGTTGACGACGTCCTCGATCCAGTAGCGGCGGCGCTGGAAGGCGTAGGTGGGCAGGTCGACGCGGCGGGCGCCGGTGCCGGCGAAGACCTCTTCCCAGGCGACGTCCAGGCCATGGGCGTGGGCCTCCGCGAGGGAGGTCACGAAGCGCGGCAGGCCGCCCTCGTCGTGGCGCAGGGTGCCGACGGCGACGGCCTCGCTGCCGCGGGCCTCGAAGGTCTCGGTCATGCCGACGAGGAGCACCGGGTGGGGGCTGACCTCGACGAAGACACGGTGTCCCGCGATGAGGGCGGTGTTGACGGCCGGCTCGAAGAGGACGGTGTTGCGCAGGTTGCGGTACCAGTAGGCGCCGTCCATGCCGGTGGTGTCGAGGAGTTCGCCGGTCACCGAGGAGTAGACGGGCAGGCGGGCGGGCCCCGGGGTGAGCCCGTCGAGCAGGGTGGCCAGCTCGGCCTCGATGTTCTCGACGTACGCGGAGTGGGAGGCGTAGTCGACGGCCACGCGGCGGGCGCGGACGCCTTCCTGGCGCAGGGTCAGGGCGAACTCGTCGCAGGCGTCGGCCTCGCCGGAGACCACGGTGAGGGTGGGGCCGTTGACCACGGCGACGGACAGGCGGCCGTCCCAGGCGGCGATACGGGCGGTGGCGTCCTCGGCGGACAGGGCCACGGCGACCATGCCGCCGAGCCCGGAGAGGGCGTTGATGGCCCGGCTGCGCAGGGCGACGACCTTGGCGGCGTCCTCCAGGGACAGGGCGCCGGCCACGCAGGCGGCGGCGATCTCGCCCTGGGAGTGGCCGATGACGGCGCTGGGGGCGACGCCCGCGGACTCCCAGACGGCGGTGAGCGCGACCATCATCGCGAACAGCACGGGCTGGACGACGTCGACCCGCTCCAGGGGCTCGCCGGAGCGGAGCACCTCGGTCAGGGACCAGTCGACGTACGGTTCGAGGGCCTTCTCGCAGTCGGCGATCCGCTCGGCGAACACCGGGGAGGAGTCGAGGAGTTCGACGGCCATGCCGACCCACTGGGCACCTTGGCCGGGGTAGACGAAGACGGGTCCGGCGCCGGACCTGGCGGCGGCGGCGCGGACGACGTCCCCGGTGGTCTCGCCGCGGGCCAGGGCGCTCAGCCCGGCGATCATGGCGTCGCGGTCGGGGCCGACGACGACGGCACGGTGCTCGAAGGCGGCGCGGGTGGTGGCCAGCGAGTAGGCGATGTCGCCGGAGTCGACCTCGGGGTGGGCGGCGGCGAAGGAGCGCAGCCGTTCGGCCTGGCCGCGCAGCGCCTGTTCGGTGCGGCCGGTGACGACCCACGGCATGACGGGGCCGGCGGCGAGGCCGGAGCCTTCGCCGGCGGTGGCGACGCTGTCGTCCTCGTACTGTTCGGCGTGTTCGAGGATGACGTGGGAGTTGGTGCCGCTGACGCCGAAGGAGGAGACGCCGGCGCGGCGCGGGTGGTCGAGCTCGGGCCAGTCGCGGCCCTCGGTGAGCAGGGCGACCGCTCCGGCGTTCCAGTCGACGAGCGGGTTGGGTTCGCGGACGTGCAGGGTGGGCGGCATGACGCCGTGGCGCAGCGACATGACGACCTTGATCAGGCCGGCCATGCCGGCGGCGCACTGGGTGTGGCCGATGTTGGACTTGACGGAGCCGATGTACAGCGGCTGGTCCGCCGGCCGGTCCTGGCCGTAGGTGTTGATCAGGGCCTGGGCCTCGATGGGGTCGCCGAGGGTGGTGCCGGTGCCGTGCGCCTCGACCAGGTCGACCTGCTGGGCGGAGAGGCGGGCGTCGGCGAGGGCCTGCTGGATGACGCGCTGCTGGGCGGGCCCGTTGGGGGCGGTGAGGCCGTTGGAGGCGCCGTCCTGGTTGATGGCGGAGCCGCGCAGCACGGCGAGGACGGGGCGTCCGGCCTTGCGGGCGTCGGAGAGGCGTTCCACGAGCAGCATGCCCAGGCCCTCGCCCCAGCCGGTGCCGTCGGCGTCGGCGGAGAAGGCCTTGCAGCGGCCGTTGGTGGACAGTCCGCGCTGGCGGGAGAACTCGGTGAAGGCGCCGGGGTTGGCCATGATGGTGGCCGCGCCGACCAGGGCCATCGAGCATTCGCCCTTGCGCAGCGCCTGCGCCGCCATGTGCAGGGCGACCAGCGAGGAGGAGCAGGCGGTGTCGATGGTGAGGGCGGGGCCGTTGAAGCCGTAGGTGTAGGCGATGCGGCCGGAGGCGACGCTGGGGGTGTTGCCGATGCCCAGGTAGAGCTCGGTGCCCTCCGGCGGGTGGATGACGGTGCCGCCGTAGCCCTGGAAGGTGGTGCCGACGTAGACGCCGGTCTGGCTGCCGCGCAGGGTCGCCGGGTCGATGCCGGCCCGTTCGAAGACCTCCCAGGACGCCTCCAGCAGCAGCCGCTGCTGGGGGTCCATGGAGAGGGCCTCGCGCGGGGAGATCCCGAAGAACTCGGGGTCGAAGTCGGCGATGTCGTAGATGAACCCGCCTTCGAGGGCGTAGTCGCGGTCGGGGTCCTCGGGGGCCTGGAAGAAGACCCCCTCGAAGTTCCAGCCGCGGTCCTCGGGGAACGGCGACAGGGCGTCGACGCCGCCCGTGACGAGGTCCCACAGGGCTTCCGGCGAGTCGAGTCCGCCGGGGAACCGGCAGGCCATCGCGGTGATCGCGAGCGGCTCCTGGTCCCGGCCCTCCACCGAGCGCAGCCGCCCCCGGGTCTCCTGCAGTTCGGCCGTCACGCGCTTGAGGAAGTGACGGAGCTTGTTGTTGTCGTCTTCGGTGGTCATGGTGTGCCTCACCCCTCCCGGGCGATTGAGTTCGGACGGAGCGCCGGTGATCAGGAGATCCCGAACTCGTCGGTGATGAAGGCGAAGATCTCGTCGTCGGTGGCGCTCTCCAGGTCGCGGGCGTCTTCCTGCTGCGCCGTCGCGTGCCCGGGGTGGCCCCATTTCGCCAGTACGTCGTTGAGCCGCATGCCGATGCGCAGCCGGTCGGCCTCGTCGGCCGGGACCGGGCCCAGCAGGGCCTCCAGCCGGTCGATCTCGGCGAGCAGCGGGGCGATGCCCGCCGGTTCGCCGGGGACGATCTCGGCGCCCAGGTAGGCGGTCAGCTCGGCGGGTGTCGGGTAGTCGAACACCAGCGTCGCGGGCAGCCTCACGCCGGTCGTCGCGGCCAGCCTGTTGCGCAGGTCGACGGCGGTCAGCGAGTCGAACCCGAGCTCCTTGAAGGAGGATTCGGCGCTCACCGCGTCGGCGGAGTCGTGGCCGAGGACCACGGCCGCCTGGCGGCGCACCAGGTCCAGGACCGCCCGGTGCCGCTCGGCTTCGGGCAAGGCGGCCAGGCGCTGCGCGAAATCGGCCCCTGCGTCGCCGGCGGCGGCCTCGGCCGCGCGCCGCACCGGGGTGCGCACCAGCTTGCGCAGCAGCGGCGGCAGCCCGCCTGCGGCTGCCTGGCCGCGCAGTGCGGCGGTGTCCAGGCGGACCGGCAGCAGCTCGGCCTCGCCGGTGGCGAGCGCGAGGTCGAACAGGGCCAGGCCGGTCTCGTCGGACAGGCCGAGGATGCCGCCGCTCTGCATGCGGCGCCGGTCGGCCTCGTCGAGGTGTCCGGTCATGCCGCTGGCCTGCGCCCAGAAGCCCCACGCCAGCGAGGTCGCGGCGAGGCCGTGGCCCCGGCGGCGGCGTGCGAGGGCGTCGAGGAAGGCGTTGGCGGCCGCGTAGTTGGCCTGTCCGGAACCGCCGAGGACGCCGGTGGCGGAGGAGAACAGGACGAACGCGGCGAGTTCGTGGTCGCGGGTGAGTTCGTCGAGGTGGACGGCGGCGTCGGCCTTGGGCCGCAGGACGGCGGCGAGCCGGTCAGGGGTCAGGGACTCCAGGACGCCGTCGTCGAGGACGCCGGCGGTGTGGACGACGCCGGTCAGCGGCCGCCGCACGGCGGCGAGGAGCCGTGCCAGCGCGTCGCGGTCGGCCGTGTCGCAGGCGGCGACGGTGACCTCGGCGCCGGCCTCGGCCAGTTCGGCCCGCAGGGCGTCGGCGCCCGCCGCGGCGGGGCCGCTGCGGCTGACGAGCAGCAGGTGGCGCACCCCGTGCCGGGTGACCAGGTGGCGGGCGAGGAGCCCGCCCAGCACGCCGGTGCCGCCGGTGATCAGGACGGTGCCCTCGGGGTCGAAGGCGGGGCCGGCGGCGTCCTCGGCGGGTGCGGCCGCCCGGACCAGGCGCGGGACGGTGGTGTTCCCGTCGTGGACCGCGAGCTGCGGCTCGCCGGTGGCCAGGGCGGCGGGCAGGGCCCGCCAGGAGGCGTCGCAGCCGTCGACGTCGGCCAGGACGAACCGGCCGGGCGCCTCGGACTGCGCGGAGCGCAGCAGGCCCCACACGGCGGCGGCGGCCGGGTCGGCGGCGGCGCCGGCGGCGGTCGCGCCGACGGTGACCACGGCGAGCGGGACGTCGCCGGGCGCGTCCGCGGACAGCCAGTGCTGTACGTCGGCCAGCGCGCGGCGGGTCGCGGCATGGGCGCGCTCCGCGAGGCCCGTGCCGGCGGATCCGGCGGCGCCGGGGTCGGCGGCCGCGATCAGGACCAGGTCGGGGGTGGCGGCGCCGGCCTCCAGGGCCGCCGTCAGCTCGGCGGCGTCCGCGTGGCGTGCTGCCCGTACTCCGGCGGCGGCGAGGGCGTCGCCGAGGTCTGCGGAGCCGATGACGGCGAGCCGCTGGACGGCCGGGGCGGCGGCGGGCGCGTCGGCCCACTCGACCCGGAAGAGGCAGTCGCCGTGGGCCCGTCCGGCGTTGCGCAGCTGTTCGGGGGCGATCGGCAGCATCGTCAGGGACTCCACCGTGGCCACCGGGGCGCCGGTGGCGTCGGCGACCGCGAAGGAGATGCCGTTGCGGCCGGTGTGGGAGAGCCGGACGCGCAGGGCGCCGGCGCCCGCGGCGTGCAGGGTGACGCCGCGCCAGGCGAACGGCAGCCGCGGCTTGCCCTGGTCCTCGTCGGCTATGGCGCCGTCGAGGAAGGTGCCGAGGCCCATCGCCTGGAGGGCGGAGTCGAGCAGGCCGGGGTGGACGCCGAAGGCGGCCGCGTCGGCGCGCGCCTCGGCGGGCAGCTCCACCTCGGCGTAGATCTCCTGGCCGAGCTGCCAGGCGGCCCGCAGGCCCTGGAAGGACGGCCCGTACCCGAAGCCCTGGCGGGCGGCCTCCTCGTAGACGCCGTCGAGCGGCAGTTCCCGGGCGCCGCGCGGCGGCCAGACGGACAGGTCGGCGGGGCGGTGGATGCCGGTTTCGGCGGGGGCCAGGACGCCGGTGGCGTGGCGGCTCCACTCGGCGTCGGGGTCGCCGGCCGGCCGCGAGTGCACGGAGAGGGTGCGGCGGCCGGTGTCGTCGGCGGCGCCGACGGCGACCTGGATCTGGCGTCCGCCCAGCTCGGGCAGGAGGAGCGGCGCCTGGAGGGTGAGCTCCTCGACGCGGCCGCAGCCGACCTGGTCGCCGGCGCGGACCGCGAGTTCCACGAAGGCCGTGCCGGGGAAGATGACGGTTCCGACGACGGCGTGGTCGCCGAGCCAGGGGTGTGAGTCGACGGACAGGCGGCCGGTGAACAGGAAGCCGTCCGTGTCGGCCAGCTCCACGGCGGCGCCCAGCAGCGGGTGCTCGGCCGGACCCAGGCCGGCGGAGCCGATGTCGCCGATGGTGGTGCGCGGGGCCTCCAGCCAGTAGCGGCGGCGCTGGAAGGCGTAGGTGGGCAGGTCGGTGCGCTGGGCGCCGGTGCCGTCGAAGGCCCTGGCCCAGTCGACGTCGGCGCCGTTCACCCACGCCTCGGCGAGCGAGGTGAACACCCGGCGCAGACCGCCTTCGTCACGGCGCAGCGAGCCGAGCGCGGTCGCGTCCATCTCGGCGAGGCCGACGGCGAGGACCGGGTGCGGGCTCGACTCGATGAAGAGCCGGTGCCCGTCGGCCTGGGCCGCCTTGACGGCCTGCTCGAACAGGACGGGGTTGCGCAGGTTGCGGTACCAGTAGCCGCCGTCCAGCTCCGTGCCGTCCAGCAGCTCGCCCGTCAGGGTGGAGTACATGGGGATCGCCGCCTGGCGGGGGTTCAGGCCGCTGAGCAGGTCGGCCAGTTCGGCTTCCAGCTTCTCCACGTGGGAGCAGTGGGAGGCGTACTCCACCGCCACCCGGCGGGCCCGGACCCCCTCGGCTTCGAGGACGGTGACCAGCTCGGCGCAGGCGTCCGCGTCACCGGAAACCACCGTCGAAGACGGACCGTTCACGGCCGCGACCGCCAGCCGGTCACCGAAGACCGCGGCGATCCGCTCCGCCGCGTCGGCGGCCGGGAGACTCACGGACACCATGCCGCCCAGACCCGCGATGGCATCGATGGCCCGGCTGCGCAGGGCCACCACCTTCGCCGCGTCCTCCAGCGAGAGCGCGCCCGCCACGCACGCGGCGGCGATCTCACCCTGCGAGTGGCCGATGACCGCCGACGGCCGGACCCCGTACGAGATCCAGACCTCGGCCAGCGCCACCATCACCGCGAAGAGGACCGGCTGGACCACGTCCACCCGCTCCAGCGGGTCGTCGGAGCGCAGGACGTCCGTCAGCGACCAGTCCACGTAGGGGGCGAGGGCTTCCTCGCACTCGGCGATCCGCGCCGCGAACACCGGCGAGGAGTCGAGGAGTTCGACAGCCATGCCGACCCACTGCGAACCCTGGCCCGGGAAGACGAACACGGGACGGGAGGAGCCGGCGCCCGCGTGGCCGCGGACGACGCCGGGGGCCTCGCGGCCCTCGGCCAGGGCGGTGAGCGCCTCGGCCGGGTCGGCGCCCAGGACCACCGCGCGGTGCTCGAAGACGGCCCGGGTCGTCACCAGCGAGAGGCCGATGTCGACAGGCTCCGGTGCGGTGTGCTCGGCGAGGTGGGCGGCGAGCCGCTCCGCCTGGGCCCGGACGGCCGCCTCGGACTTGGCCGAGAGCACCCACGGGGTGACGGAGAGGGGGGTGCGCGCCACGGGCGCCGCGGTGGGCGCGGGGGTTTCGGGGGCCTGTTCCAGGACCACGTGGGCGTTCGTGCCGCTGATGCCGAACGAGGAGACGCCGGCCCGGCGCGGACGGCCCGTCTCGGGCCACTCCCGCTGCCGCGTCAGCAGTTCGACCGCGCCCGCCGACCAGTCGACGTGCGGGGACGGCTCGTCCACGTGCAGCGTCCTGGGCAGGACGCCGTGCTGGAGGGCGAGGACCATCTTCATCACGCCGGCGACGCCGGCGGCGGCCTGGGCGTGGCCGATGTTGGACTTCAGCGAGCCGAGGTAGAGGGGCTCGTCGGCGGAGCGCTCCTGTCCGTACGTGGCCAGGAGGGCCTGCGCCTCGATCGGGTCGCCCAGCGTCGTGCCGGTGCCGTGCGCTTCCACCGCGTCGACCTCGGCGGCCGACAGGCCCGCGTTGGCGAGCGCGGCACGGATGACGCGCTGCTGCGAGGGCCCGTTGGGGGCGGTGAGACCGTTGGAGGCGCCGTCCTGGTTGACGGCCGTGCCGCGGACGACGGCGAGGACGGGGTGGCCGTTGCGCTCGGCGTCGGAGAGCCGCTCCAGGAGGAGCATGCCCACGCCCTCGGACCAGCCGGTGCCGTCGGCGGCGGCGGCGAAGGCCTTGCAGCGGCCGTCGGCGGCGAAGCCGCCCTGGCCGCTGAGGCCCACGAAGCCGGCCGGGGTGGCCATGACCATGACGCCGCCGGCCAGGGCCATCGAGCACTCGCCGCCCCGCAGGGACTGCGCGGCGAGGTGCAGGGCGACCAGGGAGGAGGAGCAGGCGGTGTCGACGGTGACGGCCGGGCCCTCGAAGCCGAAGGTGTAGGAGACGCGGCCGGAGACCACGCTCGCGGTCGTGCCGGTGAGGAAGTAGCCCTCGATGCCCTCGGGGGCCTGCTGGAGCAGGGCCGCGTAGTCCTGGCCGCTGGAGCCGGCGAAGACGCCGGTGCGGCTGCCGCGCAGCGTGGCGGGGTCGATGCCGGCGCGTTCGAAGGCCTCCCAGGAGGTTTCCAGCAGCAGCCGCTGCTGGGGGTCCATCGCGGTGGCCTCGCGCGGCGAGATGCCGAAGAAGGCCGGGTCGAAGGAGCCGGGGTCGTCGATGAAGCCGCCCTGGATCGCCTCGTGTCCGCCGGCTCCGCCGTCCTGGTGGGGCAGGGCGGGGACGTGCCAGCCCCGGTCGTCGGGTACGGCGGAGACGGCGTCGCCGCCTTCCGTGACCAGGCGCCACAGCTGTTCGGGCGTGGAGACGCCGCCGGGGAGCCGGCAGGCCATGCCGACGACGGCGATGGGCTCGTCGTCGGCCGGGGCCGCGGCGGCGGCCGTGCGGCCGGCGGTGGCGGGGTCCTGGCCGAGCAGGAGTTCGGCCAGGTGGCCGGCGAGGACCTGCGGGGTCGGGTAGTCGAAGATCAGCGTCGCGGACAGGGGCAGGCCGGTGAGGGCCTTGAGGGCGTTGCGCATCTCGACGGCGGTCAGCGAGTCGAAGCCGAGGTCGCTGAAGGCGCGCCGGGCCTCGATGCCGTCGGGGCCGGCGTGGCCGAGGACGGCCGCGGCCTGGGTGCGGACCAGGTCGAGGAGGTGGCGCTCGCGGTCCTCGGGCGCGAGTGCGGCCAGCAGCACGGCGAGGGCGTTGTCCTCGGCGGCGGCTGCGGCGCCGGCGGCGCTGCGGCGGGCCGGGACGCGGACCAGGGCGCGCAGCAGCGCGGGGATCCGGGCGGCGCCCTGGGCGCGGAAGGCGGCCAGGTCCAGGCGGGCGGGCATCAGGTGCGCGTCCGGCAGGGCGGTGGCCGCGTCGAACAGGCCGAGGGCCTCCTCGCTGTCCATGGCGGCGACGCCGGTACGGCCGATGCGGTCGAGGTGGGCGTCGTCCAGCTTGCCCGCCAGTCCGCTGCGTTCGGCCCACAGGCCCCAGGCGAGCGAGGTGGCGGGCAGGCCGAGGGCCCGGCGGTGCTGGGCGAGGGAGTCCAGGAAGGCGTTGGCGGCTGCGTAGTTGCCCTGGCCGGGGCCGCCGAAGGCGGCGGCGACGGAGGAGAACAGCACGAACGCGGTGAGGTCCTCGCCCCGGGTCAGCTCGTGCAGGTTGACGGCCGCGTCCGCCTTGGGGCGCAGCACCGCGGCGACGCGCTCGGGCGTCAGCGCGGAGATGACGCCGTCGTCGGAGACGCCGGCGGCGTGGACGACGGCGGTCAGCGGGTGCTCCGCCGGCACGGCGGCGAGGACGGCGGCCAGCGCGTCGCGGTCGGCCGCGTCGCAGGCGGCGAAGGTGACGGTGGCGCCGAGGGCGGTGAGCTCGTCGCGCAGCCCGGCCGCGCCGGGGGCGTCCTGGCCGCGGCGGCTGAGCAGCAGCAGGTGGCGCACGCCGCGGGCGGTGACCAGGTGGCGGGCGAGGAGCTGTCCGAGGGTGCCGGTGGCGCCGGTGAGCAGGACGGTGCCCCACGGGTCGTACGCCGGCGCGGCCTCCTCGCCGGCCTCGGTGGCGATGCGGGCCAGCCGCGGTACGTGGACCTGCCCGGCGCGCAGGGCGAACTGGGGCTCGTCCGTGGCGAGGGCGGCCGGCAGGGCGCGGGCCGACTCCTCGCCGGCGTCGGTGTCGACGAGGACGAAGCGGTCGGGGTGTTCGGACTGGGCCGAGCGGATCAGGCCCCAGAGGGGTGCGGCGGCCAGCCCGGCGGCGGTGTCGCCGGGGTGGGCGGCGACCGCGTCGCGGGTCAGCAGGACGAGGCGGGCGCCGTCGAAGCGGGGGTCCTCGGCCCACTGGCGGGCCAGCTGCAGGGCGCGGCGGCCGTGGGCGTGGGCGGCCGCGGCGGTGCCGTCGGCGCCCTCGGGCCGGAAGGGGGCGGCCAGCACCGTCCCGGGTACGGGCGCGCCGGCGTCGACGGCCGCGCCGAGCGCGTCCAGGTCGGCGTACTCGGTGAGGCCGGCGGGGAGCACGGCCGGGTCGCGCAGCACGGCCGCCAGCTCCGGGGCGGTGCCGATCAGGGCCCACGGGCCGGGTGCGGCGGCGGGTGCGGCGGGCGCCTCGGTCCACGTGACGCGGTACAGCGCCTCGTGGTGGCCGGCGCCCGCGCCGGCCAGCTGTTCGGCGGCGACCGGCCGCAGCACCATGGACTCCACGGTGGCGACGGGCAGTCCGGTGCCGTCGGCGAGGAAGACGGTGACGCCGTCGGTGCCCGACGGGGTGATCCGCACGCGCAGGGCGCGGGCGCCGGAGGCGTGCAGCGAGACGCCGTTCCACACGAACGGCAGCCGGCCCCGGCCGGGGCCCATGCCGCCGTCGGCGTCCTGGAACGCCATGGCGTGCATGGCCGCGTCGAAGAGGGCGGGGTGCAGTCCGAAGAGGGCGGCGTCGGCGTCGTGGCCGTCTGGGAAGGAGGCCTCGGCGAAGATCTCCTCGCCGCGCCGCCACACGGCGCGCAGGCCCTGGAACTGGGGGCCGTAGTCGTAGCTCTGGGCGGCGAGGGCGGCGTAGAACCCGTCGGTGTCGAGGGGTTCGGCGCCGGCCGGCGGCCACTGGGCGAGTTCGGCCCAGACCGGTTCGGCGGGCCGGGCGGTGCCGGCCGCCGGGGCGAGGGTGCCGCTCGCGTTGCGGGTCCAGGGGGTGTCGGGGTCGTCGCCGTCGGGGCGGGAGTGGACGGCCAGGGGGCGCTGTCCGTGCGCGTCAGCGGCGCCGACGGTGACCTGGAGCTGGACCCCGCCCCAGGCGGGCAGGACCAGCGGGGCCTCCAGGGTCAGTTCCTCCAGGCGGGAGCAGCCGCTGTGGTCGCCGGCGCGGACGGCGAGGTCCACGAAGGCGGTGCCGGGCACCAGGACGGTGTCCAGTACGGCGTGGTCGGCGAGCCAGGAGTGGGTCTGGAGGGAGAGCCGGCCGGTGAAGAGGAAGCCGTCGCCGTCGGCGAGGCTCACGGCCGCGCCCAGCAGCGGGTGTTCGGCGGAGCGCAGGCCCGCGGCGGTGACGTCCCCGGTCTGCGGCAGCCAGCGCGAGGGCCAGTGCCGCTGGTGGCGGAAGGCGTAGGTGGGCAGGTCGACGCGGCGGGCGCCGGTCCCGGCGAAGACGGCGGCCCAGTCGGGGGCGGCGCCGTGGACGTGGGCCGTGGCCAGGCCGGTGAGCAGGGCCTGCGGTTCGGGGCGGTCCCCGCGCAGCAGGGGGACGAACACGGCTTCCCCGGCGGTGTCGGCGCCCATGGCGGACAGCACCGCGTCGGGGCCGAGTTCGACGAAGCGGTGGACGCCGCTGCGGTGGAGGGTGGCGACGGCGTCGGCGAAGCGGACGGCTTCGCGGACGTGCCGCACCCAGTACTCCGGGTCGCGCAGCTCGTCGGCCGTGGCCACCGCGCCGGTGACGTCGGAGACGACGGGGATGGCCGGGGCGTGGTAGGTGACGCTCTCGGCGGCCCGCCGGAAGTCCGCGACCATGGGATCCATGAGCGGGGAGTGGAAGGCGTGGCTGACGGTCAGCCGCTTGGTCTTGTGGCCGCGGGCGGCGAGGACGTCAGCGATCTCGGTGACGGAGCCGGCCGCACCCGAGATCACCACGGAGCGCGGGCCGTTGACCGCCGCGATGCCGACGTCCCCGTAGGCGGCGAGCAGTTCGGCGGCCTCCTCTTCCGAGGCGCGTACGGAGACCATCGCCCCGCCCTCGGGGAGGGCCTGCATGAGCCGGCCGCGGGCGGTGACCAGGCGGGCCGCGTCGGCCAGCGAGAACACCCCCGCCACGTGGGCGGCGGCGATCTCGCCGATGGAGTGGCCGAGCAGGTAGTCGGGGCGCAGGCCCCAGCCCTCGACGAGCCGGTACAGGGCCACCTCGAGCGCGAAGAGCGCGGGCTGGGTGTACGCGGTGCGGTTCAGGTCGGCGGCGTCGTCCGCGAACATCACCTCGCGCAGCGGGCGCTCCAGGTGCGGGTCGGTTTCGGCGCACACGGCGTCCAGCGCCCGGGCGAACGCGGGGAAGGCCTCGTACAGGTCGCGTCCCATGCCGGGGCGCTGGGCGCCCTGGCCGGTGAAGAGGAACGCGGTCGGGCCGCCGGCGGTGGTGCCGGTGATCAGGCCGGGGGCCGGTTCGCCGGCCGCGAGCGCGTCGAGCGCGGCGAGCAGGCCGCCGGTGTCGGTGCCCAAGGCGACGGCGCGGTGTTCGAGCGCGGCCCGTCCGGTCGCCAGCGAGTAGCCGGTGTCGACGGGGGCGGCCGGCTCCTGGCCGCGCAGGTGCGCGGCCAGGCGGGCGGCCTGCGCGGCCAGCGCGTCCGCGGTCTTGCCTGAGACCGGCCACGGGACCAGCGGCAGCGTGGCCGTCGGGGCGTCGGCCGGGGCCTCGGCAGGGGCGGGGGCCTCTTCGACGATGACGTGGGCGTTGGTGCCGCTGATGCCGAACGAGGAGACGCCGGCTCGGCGCGGGCGCTCGGAGCGGGGCCACGGGCGGGCCTCGGTGAGCAGCTCCACCGCGCCGGCGGACCAGTCGATGTGGGGGGTCGGCTCGTCGACGTGGAGGGTCTTGGGCAGCACCTCGTGGCGCATCGCCTCGACCATCTTGATGACGCCGCCGACGCCTGCGGCGGCCTGGCTGTGGCCGATGTTGGACTTCAGGGAGCCCAGCCACAGCGGCCGGCCGGCGGGCCGGTCCTGGCCGTAGGCGGAGATCAGGGCGTGTGCCTCGATCGGGTCGCCGAGGGTGGTGCCGGTGCCGTGCGCCTCGACCGCGTCGACCTGCGCCGCGGTGAGCCCGGCGTTGTCCAGGGCCTGCTGGATGACGCGCTGCTGGGACGGCCCGTTGGGGGCGGTGAGGCCGTTGGAGGCGCCGTCCTGGTTGACGGCGGAGCCGCGCAGGACGGCGAGGACGGGGTGGCCGTTCCTGCGGGCGTCGGAGAGCCGCTCCAGGAGCAGCATGCCGACGCCCTCGGCCCATCCGGTGCCGTCCGCGGCGGCCGCGAACGCCTTGCAGCGGCCGTCCACGGCCAGTCCGCGCTGGCGGGAGAACTCCACGAACATGCCGGGGGCGGACATCACGGTGGAGCCGCCGGCGAGGGCGAGGGTGCACTCGCCGGCCCGCAGCGCCTGGGCCGCGAGGTGCAGCGCCACCAGGGAGGAGGAGCAGGCCGTGTCCAGGGTGACCGCGGGGCCTTCCAGGCCCAGCGTGTAGGAGACCCGCCCGGACACGACGCTGGCGGCGGTGCCGGTCAGGTAGTAGCCCTCGACGGGCTCCGCCGAGCGCTGCAGCAGCGTCGAGTAGTCCTGGCCGGTGCTGCCGGCGAAGACGCCGGTGCGGCTGCCGCGCAGCGACGCCGGGTCGATGCCGGCCCGTTCGAGCGCTTCCCACGAGGTCTCCAGCAGCAGCCGCTGCTGGGGGTCCATCGCCAGGGCCTCGCGCGGGGAGATCCCGAACAGGGCCGCGTCGAAGTCGGCGACGTCCCGCAGGAAGCCTCCCTCGCGGACGTAGGAGGTGCCGGGCTGGTCGGGGTCCTCGGCGTAGAGCCGCTCCACGTCCCAGCCCCGGTCGTCGGGGAACGCGCCGACCGCGTCCGTACCCGAGGCGACCAGCCGCCACAGGTCCTCCGGGCTGCGCACGCCGCCGGGGTAGCGGCAGCTCATGGCGACGATCGCCACGGGCTCCTGCTCTCCGGCCTCGACCTCGCGCAGGCGCTGGCGGGTCTGGTGGAGATCAGCCGTCACCCGCTTGAGGTAGTCGAGGATCTTCTGGTCGTCCGTCATGATCGGCTGTCCCCTTTGCGCAAGATGTACGCGTCCATCAGGTCCATCAGGAAGTTCCGAGCTCGTTGTCGATGAAGGCGAGGACCTCGGCCGCCGAGGCGGCCTGGAGCTGCTCGGCGACACCCGCCGCCACCGTCGTGGGCTCCGGTTCGTCGTCCAGGGCGGACAGGAGGCCCTGCATCCTGGCCCTGAGTTGCGCGCGGGCGCGCTTGTCCCCCGTCAGGCCGGCGAGCGCGGCCTCCAGCCGGTCGAGTTCGGCGAGCGCGGACACGGGGGCCGCGAGGCCGTCCTCGACGAGCTGGGCCCGCAGGTGCGCGGCCAGGTCGGCGGGGGTGGGGTGGTCGAAGGCGACCGATACGGGCAGCCTCAGACCGGTGGCGGCGCCGAGCCGGTTGCGCAGCTCCACCGCGGTCAGTGACTGGAACCCGATCTCCCGGAACGGCTGGTGCTCCTCGACCTCCTCCACCGACTCGTGTCCCAGGACCGCCGCCGCCGTACGGCGGACCAGGTCCAGCAGGCGCAGGGTCTGCTCGGTCCCGGTGAGTGCGGCGAGTTCGGCGCGAAGCGCGGAACCGTCCCCGGGTTCACTCTCCTCCATCGCGTTCGTATTCGACTCGGGCGGCTCTTGTCGTGCCGTCCGGGCCGGGGCCGCGAGGGGTTCGTCGAGCCAGTAGCGGCGGTGCTGGAAGGCGTAGGTGGGCAGGTCGGTGCGCTGGGCGCCGGTGCCGTCGAAGACGGCCGTCCAGTCGACGCCGACGCCGCTCACCCAGGCCTCGGCGAGGGAGGTGTACAGGCGGCGCAGGTCGCCTTCGTCGCGGCGCAGGGTGCCGACGGCGAGGGCGTCCATCTCGGCGAGGCCGACGGCGAGGACCGGGTGCGGGCTCGACTCGATGAAGAGCCGGTGCCCGTCGGCCAGGGCCGCCTTCACGGCCTGCTCGAACAGGACCGTGTTGCGCAGGTTGCGATACCAGTAGCCGCCGTCCAGCTCTGTGCCGTCCAGCAGCTCGCCCGTCAGGGTGGAGTACATGGGGACCGCCGCCTGGCGGGGGTTCAGGCCGCTGAGCAGGTCGGCCAGTTCGGCCTCCAGCTTCTCCACGTGGGAGCAGTGGGAGGCGTACTCCACCGCGACCCGGCGGGCCCGGACCCCCTCCGCTTCGAGGACGGTGACCAGCTCGGCGCAGGCGTCCGCGTCACCGGACACGACCGTCGAGGACGGCCCGTTGACGGCGGCGACGGCCAGCCGGTCGCCGAAGGACGCGGCGATCCGCTCCGCCGCGTCGGCGGCCGGGAGACTCACGGACACCATGCCGCCCAGACCCGCGATGGCGTCGATGGCCCGGCTGCGCAGGGCCACCACCTTCGCCGCGTCCTCCAGGGACAGCGCCCCGGCCACGCACGCGGCGGCGATCTCGCCCTGGGAGTGACCGATCACGGCCGCAGGCTCGACGCCGTAGGACTTCCAGACCTCGGCCAGCGCCACCATCACCGCGAACAGCACCGGCTGGACCACGTCCACCCGCTCCAGCGGGTCGTCCGAACGCAGGACCTCGGTCAGGGACCAGTCCACATACGGCGCCAGAGCCGCCTCGCACTCCGCGATCCGCGCCGCGAACACCGGCGAGGAATCGAGGAGTTCGACGGCCATGCCGACCCACTGCGAACCCTGGCCCGGGAAGACGAACACGGGACGGGAGGAGCCGGCGCCCGCGTGGCCGCGGACGACGCCCGGGGCCTCGCGGCCCTCGGCCAGGGCGGCGAGCGCCTCGGCCGGGTCGGCGCCCAGGACCACCGCGCGGTGCTCGAAGACGGTGCGGCCGGCCGTGAGGGAGAAGCCGATGTCGACGGGGTCGAGTCCGGGCCGCTCCGCCATATGCGCGGCGAGCCGTTCCGCCTGGCCGCGCAGGGCCGCGCGGGACCGGCCGGAGAGCGTCCAGGGAACAGCGGGCAGCGTCCTGGGGGAGCCGTCCGGCGCGGCCTCGGCCTCGGCCGCGGACTCGGGGGCCTGTTCGACGATGACGTGGGCATTGGTGCCGCTGACGCCGAAGGAGGAGACGCCGGCCCGGCGCGGGCGGCCGGTCTGCGGCCATTCCCGTTCCTCGGTCAGCAGTTCCACGGCGCCCGAGGACCAGTCCACCATCGGGGACGGCTCGTCCACGTGCAGCGTCCGGGGCAGCACGCCGTGCTGGAGGGCGAGGACCGTCTTGATGACGCCGCCCACGCCGGCCGCGGCCTGCATGTGCCCGATGTTCGACTTGACGGAGCCGAGCAGCAGCGGCCGGTCGGCGGGCCTGCCCTGGCCGTAGGTGGCCAGGAGGGCCTGGGCCTCGATGGGGTCGCCGAGGGTGGTGCCGGTGCCGTGCGCCTCGACGGCGTCGACGTCGGCGGCCGACAGGCCGGCGCCGGCGAGCGCGGCACGGATGACGCGCTGCTGGGACGGACCGTTGGGGGCGGTCAGGCCGTTGGAGGCGCCGTCCTGGTTGACGGCGGAACCGCGGATCACGGCGAGGACCGGGTGGCCGTTGCGGCGGGCGTCCGAAAGGCGCTCCACCAGGAGCATGCCCGCGCCCTCGGACCAGCCGGTGCCGTCGGCGGCGGCCGCGAAGGCCTTGCAGCGTCCGTCGGGCGCCAGGCCGCGCTGGCGGGCGAACTCGGTGAAGATGCCGGGCTGTGCCATGACCGTCACACCGCCGGCCAGGGCCGCGGTGCACTCCCCGCCCCGGATCGCCTGCACCGCCAGGTGCAGGGCGACCAGCGCGGAGGAGCAGGCCGTGTCGACGGTGACCGCGGGGCCTTCGAGGCCGAAGGTGTAGGAGACGCGGCCGGAGACGACGCTGGTTGCGCTGCCGGTGAGGAGGTGGCCCTCCACGCCCTCAGGCAGGCGCATGCCGGAGCCGTACGAGGAGGAGGCGGTGCCGACGAAGACGCCGGTGCTGCTGCCGCGCAGCGTGGCCGGGTCGATGCCGGCGCGTTCGACGGCCTCCCACGAGGTCTCCAGCAGCAGGCGCTGCTGGGGGTCCATGGCGAGGGCCTCGCGCGGGGAGATCCCGAAGAACCGGGCGTCGAACTCGCCCGCCCCGGTGAGGAAGCCGCCTTCCCTGGCGTACGTGGTGCCGACGCCGTCCGGGTCGGGGTCGTAGAGCCGTTCGAGGTCCCAGCCGCGGTCGTCCGGGAGTCCGGAGATCGCGTCGCGGCCCTCGGCGAGCAGCTCCCACAGCTGTTCGGGGGTGGAGATCCCGCCGGGCAGCCGGCAGGCCATGCCGACGACGGCGATGGGGTCGTCGTCGGGGGCGGCGGCCGCCGCCCGGACCTGTTCGGCGGGTTCGGGGGTGTCCTCGTCGGCGAAGAGTTCGGCGCGCAGGTGGTCGGCGAGCGCCGCCGGCGTGGGGTAGTCGAAGATCAGCGTGGCCGGCAGGCGCAGGCCGGTGGCCGCGTTCATCCGGTTGCGCAGTTCGACGGCGGTCAGGGAGTCGAAGCCGGTCTCCTTGAACGCCTTGGCGGGCTGGACGCTCTCGGCCGTGGCGTGGCCGAGGACGGCCGCGACCTGGTCGAGGACCAGTGCCACGAGGACCCGGTCGCGTTCGGCGGCGGGCAGTGCGGCGAGCCTCTGCCGGAAGGCGGATCCGCTCTCCTGCGGGGCGGCCGTAACGGCCCGCCGGGAGGGGGTGCGCACCAGCTTCCGGAAGACGGGGGCCACGCCGCCCGCCGCGGCCTGGGCGCGCAGTGCGCCGGTGTCGACGGCGACGGGGACGACGGCGGCGTCACCGGCGGCGCGGCCCGCGTCGAACAGGTCCAGGCCCCGGCCGGGGGCGAGCGGGGCGACGCCGGAGCGGGCGATGCGCCCGGCGGTGTCGTCGGCGAGGGTGGCGAGCATGCCGCCGCTGGTGTCCCACGGTCCCCAGACGAAGGACTGGGCGGGCAGGCCGTGGGCCTGGCGGTGGGCGGCGAGGGCGTCCAGGAAGGCGTTGGCGGCGGCGTAGTTGCCCTGGCCGGGGGCGCCGAAGACGCCGGCGACGGAGGAGAACAGGACGAACGCGGACAGGTCGCTGTCGCGGGTCAGTTCGTGGAGGTTCCAGGCCGCGTCGGTCTTGGGCCGCAGCACGGCGGCGAGCCGTTCGGGGGTCAGGGCCGACAGGATGCCGTCGTCGAGGACGCCGGCGGCGTGGATGACACCGGTCAGGGGGTGTCCGGCCGGTACCGCGGCCAGGACGGCCGCCAGGGCCTCCCGGTCGGCGGCGTCGCAGGCGGCCACCGTCACCGTCCGGGCGCCCGCTTCCTCCAGGCCCGCGACGAGTTCGGCGACGCCGGGGGCGTCGGCTCCGCGCCGGGACAGCAGCAGGAGGTGGCGGACCCCGTGTGCGGTGACGAGGTGCCGGGCGACGAGGCCGCCGAGCTCTCCGGTACCGCCGGTGACGAGGACGGTGCCGTCCTGTTCCAGGGGGGCCGGGAGGGTGAGGACGACCTTGCCGGTGTGGCGTGCCTGGCTGAGGTGGCGGAAGGCCTCCCCCGCCCGGCGGACGTCCCACGAGGTCACCGGGAGCGGTTCGAGGACGCCTTCGGCGAACAGACCCAGGACTTCTTCCAGGAGTTCGCCAATGCGCTGCGGCCCGGCGTCGATCAGGTCGAAGGACTGGTACGACACCCCCGGATGGCCGGCCGCGACCTGCTCGGGATCGCGCAGATCGGCCTTGCCCATCTCCACGAACCGCCCGCCGCGCGGCAACAGCCGCAGCGACGCGTCCACGAACTCACCCGCCAGCGCATCCAGGACCACATCCACACCACGACCGTCCGTGGCCGCCAGGAACCTCTCCTCGAAGTCCAAAGTCCGCGACGAGGCGATCCGGGACGCATCCACACCCGTCCCCCGCACCACCGGCCACTTGCCCTCACTCGCCGTCGCGAACACCTCCGCGCCCAGGTGGCGGGCCACCTGCACCGCGGCCATACCCACACCACCGGCAGCCGCGTGCACCAGCACCGACTCACCCTCGGACAGACCGGCCAGCTCCACCAGCGCGTAATACGCCGTCAGGAACACCACCGGCACCGAAGCCGCCCGAGCGAACGACCAGCCCTCCGGAACCCGCGCCAGCATCCGCGCATCCGTCACCGTCACCGGCCCGAACCCGCCGACCAGCACACCCATCACACGGTCACCCACAGCCAGGCCCGAAACCCCCGGACCCACCTCCAGGACCACACCCGCACCCTCGATACCCATCGAAGCCGCACCCGGGTACATGCCCAACGCGATGAGCACGTCGCGGAAGTTCACGCCCGCGGCACGCACCGCGACCCGCACCTCACCCGCACCCAGCTCCCGCAGCGCCTCCGGGGAGGGGACGAGGGCGAGGTTCTCCAGGGTGCCGGCGCCGTCGACGTCGAGCGTCCAGGCAGGGGTGCCGGCCGGCGGGTGGAGCAGGTGGCCGGCGGCGCCGAGGCGCACCAGCCTGGGGGCGAGCAGGGCCCCGGAGCGGACGGCGATCTGCGGTTCACCGGCGGCCAGCGCGGCGGCCACGGCGGCCGGGACCGCCGGGAGGCCGCCGGCGGCGTCCGTGCCGTCCAGGTCGACCAGGCCGAACCGGCCCGGGTTCTCGGACTGGGCGGTGCGCAGGAGGCCCCAGACGGCTGCGGCCGGCAGGTCGCGTACGTCTTCGGCGGCGCGGGTCGCGACGGCGCCGCGGGTCAGCAGGACGAGCCGGGAGTCCTCGCAGCGTGCGTCGGCGAGCCATTCCCGGACCAGTTCCAGCGCCTTGCGGGCCGTCTCGTGGACCGCGCCGGCGACGTCCTCGGCGGTGCCGCCGTGGACGGCGGCGAACACGGTGGCGGGCAGCGGGGCCGTGGCGTCGGCGCGCAGCAGCGCGAGCAGCGCGGCCGGGTCGGCGTGGACGGCGGGGGCCTCGCCGGTGGCCTGGGCCGCGTCGGCGGTGACGGGCAGCGGGGCCCATTCGAGCTGGTGCAGCGCGTCGTCGCCGGTGGCGGCCGGGCGCAGCCGGGCGACGTCGACCGGCCTCAGGACGAGGGAGTCGACGGCGGCCACGGGCCGGCCGGACCCGTCGGCGAGCAGCAGGGACACGGTGTCGGGTCCGGCCGCCTTCAGTACGACGCGCAGCGCGGTGGCGCCGGTGGCGTACAGGGAGGCGCCCGACCAGAGGAAGGGCAGCAGGCCGCGGCCGGAGTCCTCGACGAGGCCGCCGAGTCCGACGGCGTGGAGCGCCGCGTCGAGCAGTGCCGGGTGCAGGCCGAACCTGCCGGCGTCGGCGGCCGCCTCTTCGGGCAGCTCCACCTCGGCGTGGACGGCGTCGGCGCCGCGCCAGGCGCGGCGCAGGCCGCGGAAGGCGGGCCCGTAGCCGAAGCCGGCGTCGGCGAGCCGTTCGTAGAGGCCGTCGACGGGTACCTCGGCGGCGCCGGCCGGCGGCCAGGCCTCAAGGTCGAAGGAGGCGGCGGGGGCGGCCGGGGCCACCACGCCGGTGGCGTGCCGGGTCCACGGCTCCTCGAACCCGGAGGTGTCGGGGCGGGCGTACGCGGTGAGGGTGCGGCGTCCGCCGTCCTCCTCGGGGCCGAGGACGACCTGGAGGTGGACCGCGCTGCCCGCGGGCAGGGTGAGCGGGGTCTCCAGGGCCAGTTCCTCGAGGTGGCCGCAGCCGAGCTGGTCGCCGGCGCGGACGGCGATCTCCACCCAGGCGGTGCCGGGCACGATGACCGTGCCGCCGACGGCGTGGTCCGCGAGCCAGGGGTGGGTGCGGGTGGAGAGGCGGCCGGTGAGGAGGGCGCCCTCGCCGTCGGCGAGCGCGACGGCGGCGCCGAGCAGCGGGTGGCCGGCCGGTGCGAGTCCGAGCCCCTTCGCGTCGCCCGTCCAGCCGCCGCGGTTCCTGGGCCAGTAGCGCTCGTGCTGGAAAGCGTACGTCGGCAGGTCGACGCGGCGCGCGCCGGTCCCGGCGAAGAAGGCCGTCCAGTCGAGGCCGGCGCCGTGGACGTGGGCGGTGGCCAGGGCGCGGAGGAGCGCCTCGCGGGCGTCGCGGCCCGTGCGCTGCGCGGGGACGAAGACGGCGTCGGCGCATTCGGCGCCCATGGCGGCGAGGACGGCGTCCGGGCCGAGTTCGACGAAGCGGGTGACGCCCTGGCCGTGGAGGGTGTTGACGCCGTCGGCGAAGCGGACGGCTTCGCGGACGTGGCGCACCCAGTAGTCGGCGGAGCACAGCTCCTCGGCGGCGGCCGGCTCGCCCGTGAGGTTCGAGACGAGGGGGATGGCCGGTGCGGCGAAGGCGACGGACTCGGCGACGGCGCGGAAGGCGTCGAGCATCGGCTCCATGAGCGGGGAGTGGAAGGCGTGGCTCACCGTCAGCCGCTTGGTCTTCACACCCCGCTCGGCGAGGGCGTCCGCGATCTCGGTGACGGCGTCGGCCACACCCGAGACGACCACCGAGGCCGGTCCGTTGACGGCGGCGATGCTGACGCCCTCGTGCCCGGCGACCAGCTCGGCGACCTCCGCCTCGGAGGCCCGTACGGACACCATGGCGCCACCCGCGGGCAGCGCCTGCATCAGCCGGCCCCGCGCGACGACCAGACGCGCCGCGTCCTCCAGGGAGAACACCCCCGCCACGTGCGCGGCGGCGATCTCGCCGACCGAATGCCCGAGCAGGGCGTCGGCCTTCAGACCCCAGCTCTCCACCAGCCGGAACAGGGCCACTTCCAGGGCGAACAGCGCCGGCTGCGTGAACTCCGTACGGTCCAGTGCGGCGGAGTCCTCGGCGAACATGACCTCCCGCAGCGGGCGGTCCAGTTCCGGGTCCACGTGCGCGCAGACCTGGTCGAGGGCCTCGGCGAAGACGGGGAAGGCCCCGTACAGCTCCCGGCCCATGCCGGCGCGCTGGCCGCCCTGGCCGGTGAAGAGGAACGCGGTGCGGCCCTCGGCGTCGGCGGTCGCGGTGAGGACGTGCGGCAGTTCGCGGCCCTCGGCGAGCGCGGCCAGGCCCTCGGCGAGCGCGGTCCGGTCGTCGGCGAGGACGACGGCCCGGTGGTCGAAGGCGGTGCGGGTGGTGGCCAGCGCGTGGGCCAGGTCGAGGAGGTCCGGGCCGTCGGGCAGCTCGCGCAGGGCCTCGGCCTGGGCGCGCAGCGCGGGTCCGCCGCGGCCGGAGACGAGCACCGGCAGCGGGCCGGCGGGGGGCGCGGTCTCCTGGGGGGCGGTGCCGGCGGGTTCGGCGGGCGGGGCTTCCTCGACGATGACGTGGGCGTTGGTGCCGCTGACGCCGAAGGAGGAGACGGCGGCGCGGCGCGGCCGGTCCTCGCGGGCCGGCCACTGCCGTTCCTCGGTGAGCAGGCGGACGGCGCCGGAGGCCCAGTCCACGTGCGGGGTCGGCTCGTCGACGTGGAGGGTGCGCGGCATCAGGCCGTGGCGCATGGCCAGGACCGTCTTGATGATGCCGCCGACGCCGGCGGCGGCCTGGGCGTGGCCGATGTTCGACTTGAGCGAGCCGAGCCACAGCGGGTCGTCGGCGTCGCGCTCCTGGCCGTAGGTGGCGAGGAGGGCCTGGGCCTCGATGGGGTCGCCGAGGGTGGTGCCGGTGCCGTGCGCCTCGACCAGGTCGACCTCGGCGGAGGTGAGGCCGGCGGCGGCGAGGGCCTGGCGGATGACGCGCTGCTGGGCGGGCCCGTTGGGGGCGGTGAGGCCGTTGGAGGCGCCGTCCTGGTTGATGGCTGAGCCCCGGACGACGGCGAGGACCTGGTGGCCGTTGCGGCGGGCGTCGGAGAGGCGTTCGACGAGGAGCACGCCGACGCCTTCGGCCCAGCCGGTGCCGTCGGCGGCGCCCGCGAAGGACTTGCAGCGGCCGTCGAGGGCGAGGCCGCGCTGGCGGGAGAAGTCGACGAAGGTGGACGGGGTGGCCATGACCATGGCCCCGCCGACGACGGCGAGCGAGCACTCGCCGCCGCGCAGCGCCTGCGCGGCGAGGTGCAGGGCGACGAGGGAGGAGGAGCAGGCCGTGTCGACGGTGATCGCCGGGCCCTCCAGGCCGAGTGCGTAGGAGACGCGGCCGGAGACGACGCTGGCCGCGTTACCGGTGCCGAGGTAGCCCTCGGCGGCTTCCGGGGCCGCCATCAGCAGGGACGGGTAGTCCTGGCCGTTGGTGCCGGCGAAGACGCCGGTGGCGCTGCCGCGCAGGGTTTCGGGGTCGATGCCGGCCCGTTCGACGGCCTCCCAGACGGTCTCCAGCAGCAGGCGCTGCTGGGGGTCCATGGCGAGGGCCTCCCGCGGGGAGATCCCGAAGAACGCGGCGTCGAACGCGCCGGCGCCGGTGAGGAATCCGCCCTCCTTGGCGTAGGAGGTGCCGGGGTGATCGGGGTCGGGGTGGTAGAGCCGTTCCAGGTCCCAGCCCCGGTCGTCGGGGAACTCGGCGACGGCGTCGGTGCCGGTGGCGACGAGTTCCCACAGCTGTTCGGGGCTGCTGACGCCGCCGGGGTAGCGGCAGCCCATGCCGACGATGGCGATGGGGTCGTCGTCGGCGGCGGTGGCCAGGCCGGCCGCGGCGACGACGTCCTCGCCGGTGCCGAAGAGCTCGCCGCGCAGGTAGTCGGCGAGGACCCGGGGGGTGGGGTAGTCGAAGACCATGGTGGTGGGCAGGCGCAGGCCGGTGGCGGCGCCGAGCCGGTTGCGCAGTTCGACGGCGGTCAGCGAGTCAAAGCCCAGTTCGCGGAAGGCCCGGCCGGCGGGCATGGCCTCGGCCGAGGCGTGGCCGAGGACCTCGGCGGCCTGGGTACGGACCAGTTCCAGCAGGACGCGGTCGCGTTCGCCCGCGGACAGGCCGGTCAGCCGGCCCTTGAGGAGGGCGGTGTGCTCGGCGCCGTCGGGGGCGGCGCTCTCCTCGGCGAGTGCCAGGCGCACCTCGGCGAGGTCGCCGATGAAGGGGCGGGGGCGGGCGGAGGTGAAGGCGGGGACGAACCGCTCCCAGTCCACGTCGGCGACGGCCGTGAGGGTCTCGTCGCCGACGACGGCCCGCTCGAGGGCGGTGACGGCGTGCTCCGGGTCCATGGCGGGCAGGCCGCGGCGGCGCAGGTGCTCCCCCGCGTGGCCGTCGGCCATGCCGCCGCCGCCCCAGGCGCCCCAGGCCACGGAGGTGGCGGGCAGTCCCCGGTCGCGGCGGTTGCGGGCCAGGGCGTCGAGGTGGGCGTTGGCCGCGGCGTACGCGCCCTGGTCGCCGCTGCCCCAGATGCTGCTGATGGAGGAGTAGAGGACGAAGGCGTCCAAGTCGTCGGGGCCGGAGAAGACGGTGTCGAGGTGGGTGGCGCCGAGGACCTTGGCGTGCAGGATCTCGGCGAGGTGGCGGGGCTCGGTGTCGGTGAGCGGGAAGAGCTGCCCGACGCCGGCGGTGTGCACGACGGAGCGCACGGGGGTGCCCCGGTCGGCGAGGGAGGCGACGAGCGCGCGCAGGGCGGTGAGGTCGGCGACGTCGCAGGCGGTGAGGGTGACGGTGGCGCCGCGGGCCTCGAGGTCCTCGCGCAGGGCGCGGGCTTCGGGGGCGTCGGGTCCGCGCCGGCTGGTCAGGACGAGGTGTTCGGCGCCCCGGTCGGCGAGGCGGCGGGCGATGCGGGCGCCGAGGGCGCCGGTGCCGCCGGTGACCAGGACGGTGCCGCGCGGGGTCCAGCCGTCTGCGGCGGGGGCGGCCGCGGTGCCGGTCGCGGGGCGCACGAGGCGGGGTACGTAGGTGCCGGCGGCGCGGACGGCCGCCTGGTCCTCCCCGTCGGCGGCGGCGAGCACCGCGGCCAGGCGGGCGCGGCCCCGCGGGTCGAGGGTGGCGGGCAGGTCGACGAGGCCGCCCCAGCGGTCGGGGTGTTCGAGGGCGGCGACCTTGCCCAGGCCCCAGACCTGGGCCTGTACGGGGCTGGTGAGCGTGTCGGAGCGGCCGGTGGCGACGGCGCCGCGGGTGGCGCACCACAGCCGTGCCGTCATGCCGGCGTCGCCGAGGGCCTGGACGAGGGCGAGGGTGGCCGCGAGGCCCGCGCGGACCACGCCGGCGCCCTCGGGCAGGAGGGTCTCGTCCAGGGCCAGGAACGAGAGCACGCCGGCGAACCGGTCCCCGTCGGGGGCGGCTTCGCCCAGGGCGGCGGTCAGGCCCGTACGGCCGGTGCCGGCGGCGGGGATCTCCAGGCGCGTCACGGTGGCGCCGGATTCCTCCAGGGCGGTGACGGATCCGGTGACGGCCGGGTCGTCCGCGTGGCCGGCGGGGACGACGACGAGCCACTGGCCGGACGGTGTGGCGGTGGTCTTCTCGACGAGCGGCTTCCAGGCGACGGCGTAGCGCCAGCCGTCCACGACGGAGCGCTCGCGCTGGCGCTTGCGCCAGGTGGAGAGCACGGGCAGCACGGCGTCGAGCAGGGGGCGCGCGGACTCCTCCGCGGCGACGGCCTGTGACAGCGCCTCCAGGTCCTGTTCCTCGACGGCGGCCCAGAACTCGGCGTCGGCCGGGTCACCGGGTGCCGGGGCGGCCGGGCCGGCGGGGGCGGGGGCCGTGGGCCAGTAGCGCTCGTGCTGGAAGGCGTAGGTGGGCAGTTCGGTGCGCCGGCCGCCGGTGGCGGCGAAGAAGGCGGGCCAGTCGACGGTGATGCCGTGGACATGGGCGCGGCCGAGGGCGGCGACGGCCGACTCGGCCTCGTCGCGGCCCTTGCGCAGCACGGGGGCGTACACGGCGTCGGGGGCGGTGTCGGCGGCCATCGCGGACAGGACGCCGTCCGGGCCGAGTTCGACGAAGCGGGTGACGCCCTGGCCGTGGAGGGTGTTGACGCCGTCGGCGAAGCGGACGGCTTCGCGGACGTGGCGCACCCAGTAGTCGGCGGAGCACAGCTCCTCGGCGGCGGCCGGCTCGCCCGTGAGGTTCGAGACGAGGGGGATGGCCGGTGCGGCGAAGGCGACGGACTCGGCGACGGCGCGGAAGGCGTCGAGCATCGGCTCCATGAGCGGGGAGTGGAAGGCGTGGCTCACCGTCAGCCGCTTGGTCTTCACACCGCGCCCGGCGAGGGCGTCCGCGATCTCGGTGACGGCGTCGGCCACACCCGAGACGACGACCGAGGAAGGCCCGTTGACGGCGGCGATGCTGACGCCCTCGTGCCCGGCGACCAGCTCGGCGACCTCCGCCTCGGAGGCCCGTACGGACACCATGGCGCCACCCGCGGGCAGCGCCTGCATCAGCCGGCCCCGCGCGACGACCAGACGCGCCGCGTCCTCCAGCGGGAACACGCCCGCCACGTGGGCGGCGGCGATCTCGCCGACCGAATGCCCGAGCAGGTGGTCGGGCTTCAGGCCCCAGCTCTCGACGAGCCGGAACAGGGCCACTTCGAGGGCGAACAGCGCCGGCTGCGTGAACTCCGTGCGGTCGAGTTCGGCGGAGTCCTCGGCGAACATGACCTCCCGCAGGGAGCGCCCCAGCTGCGGGTCCACGGCGGCGCAGACCTGGTCGAGGGCCTCGGCGAAGACGGGGAAGGCCCCGTACAGCTCCCGGCCCATGCCGGCGCGCTGGGCGCCCTGGCCGGTGAAGAGGAAGGCGGTGCGGCCGGCGACCGGCTGTCCGAGGGTGCCGCCGCCCTGGGCGAGCGCCTCGACGGCCTCCAGCAGGGCGGCCGGGTCGCGGCCGACGAGGACGGCACGGTGTTCGAAGGCGTGCCGGGTGGTGGCCAGGGAGACGCCCACGTCGGCGGGGTCCAGTCCGAGGTGGACGCGCAGGAACCCGGCGAGGCGTTCTGCCTGGGCGCGGACCCCCGCTTCGGAGCGGCTGGAGAGTACCCACGGCACGACGGCGCCGCGGGCGGACGGCTCGGGTTCGGGCCGGGCTTCGGCGCGGGCCTCTTCGACGATGACGTGCGCGTTGGTGCCGCTGATGCCGAACGAGGAGACTCCGGCCCGGCGGGGCCGGTCCTCGCGGGCGGGCCAGGTGCGCCGCTCGGTGAGCAGTTCGACGCGGCCGGCCGTCCAGTCGACGTGCGACGACGGCTCGTCGACGTGCAGGGTCTTGGGCAGCACGCCGCGGCGCATCGCCTCGACCATCTTGATGACGCCTGCGACGCCGGCGGCGGCCTGGGTGTGGCCGATGTTGGACTTCACGGAGCCGAGCCACAGCGGGTCGTCGGCGTCGCGGCCCTGGCCGTAGGTGGCGAGGAGGGCCTGGGCCTCGATGGGGTCGCCGAGCGCGGTGCCGGTGCCGTGGGCCTCGACCGCGTCGATCTGGTCGGAGGACAGGCGTGCGTCGGCGAGGGCCTGGCGGATGACCCGCTGCTGGGAGGGGCCGCTGGGGGCGGTGAGGCCGTTGGAGGCCCCGTCCTGGTTGACGGCGGAGCCGCGGATGACGGCGAGGACGGGGTGGCCGTTGCGGCGGGCGTCGGAGAGCTTCTCGACGACCAGCAGGCCGACGCCCTCGGCCATGCCCATGCCGTCGGCGGCCTCGGCGAACGCCTTGCAGCGCCCGTCGCGGGCGAGGGCCCGCTGGCGGCTGAACTCCAGGAACCCGCCGGGGTTGGACATGACGGTGACGCCGCCGGCGAGGGCCAGCGAGCAGTCGTCGTTGCGCAGCGCCTGGCAGGCGGTGTGCAGGGCGACGAGGGACGAGGAGCAGGCCGTGTCGAGCGTGACGGCCGGGCCTTCGAGGCCGAGGGTGTAGGACAGGCGGCCGGAGAGGACCGAGGTGACGCTGCCGGTCAGGGCGTGCCCCTCGGAGCCGTCGCCGGAGCGGCCGAGGCCGATGCCGTAGCCCTGCGCCGCCGCGCCGACGAAGACGCCGGTGCGGCTGCCGCGCAGTGCGGCGGGTCCCAGGCCGGCCCGTTCGAACGCCTCCCAGGACGTTTCCAGCAGCAGGCGCTGCTGGGGGTCCATGGCCAGGGCCTCGCGGGGGGAGATCCCGAAGAAGGCGGGGTCGAAGTCGGCGACGCGGTCGAGGAAGCCGCCCTCGCGCGCGTACGTCGTACCCGGGTGGTCCGGGTCCGGGTCGTACAGCCGCTCCAGATCCCAGCCGCGGTCGGCCGGGAACCCGGAGACGGCGTCGCCCTCGGCGGACAGGAGCTGCCACAGGTCCTCCGGGGAGCTGACGCCCCCCGGGAAGCGGCAGCCCATCCCGATGATGGCGATGGGCTCCTGCTCCTCGGACTCCACGTCACGCAGCCGCTGACGTGTCTGGTGCAGTTCGGCTACCACCCTGGTGAGGTAATCCCGAAGCTTTTCCTCGTCCGCCATCGAACGTCGCTCCCCTTGAGTTGGTCAGTAGGTCCAGGACTGGCCGGCTCAGGGGGTCGGGGGTGCCGGAAGCTCAGAGAGCTCCCAGATCCCGGTCGATGAGGTCGAAGAGCTCATCGTTCGTCGCCGATCCGAGCTGTTCGACGACCGAGGAGGCGTTGCTCAGCGACTCCGTGCCCTTAGCCAGCTTCGCGAGCAGTGATTCGAGCCGCATGACGATCCGGACCCTGCCGATGTCATCGCTCTCCCTCAGCGCCAGCGCTGCTTCCAGCCGGTCGATCTCGTCGACGGACATCAGGTCGGCGTCGGCGTCGCCGCCGACGAGTTCCCCGCGCAGGTAGTCGGCCAGCCCTGCCGGGCTGGGGTGATCGAATACCAGCGTGGTCGGCAACCGCAGTCCGGTGGCCGCCGTCAGGCGGTTGCGCAGTTCCACGGCGGTCAACGAGTCGAAGCCGAAGTCCCGGAACGCCCGCGTGGGTTCCACGGCGTCGGCATTCGGATGTCCGAGTACCGCCGCCGCCTGTGTCCGTACGAGATCCAGGATGGCCGCCGGGCGTTCGTCCTCCGCTAGTGCCGCGATATGACGGCGGAAGCCCGCCGCGGAATCGTTCTGCGCCTGGTCGGCATCGGCGTCGGCGGCCTCCAGGACCTGCTGGACCTGCGGCAGGTCGCCGATGAGGGGACGGTTGCGGGCCACGCAGAAGGCTGGGACGAAACGGTCCCAGTCCACGTCGGCGACGGCGACGAAGGTGTCGTCGAGGTCGAGGGCCCGCTGGAGCGCCACCATGGCGGGCTCCGGGGTGATCAGGGGCACGCCGCGCCGCCGCAGCTGCTCGTGGGCCTCCTCGCTGACCATGCCGCCGGCCGCCCAGGGGCCCCAGGCCACGGAGAGGACGGGGGCGCCCTCGGTCCGGCGCCGCTCGGCGAGCGCGTCGAGGTGGGCGTTGGCGGCGGCGTACGCGCCGTGGTCGCCGACGCCCCACACGCCGGCGATGGAGGAGAAGTAGACGACCGCGTCGAGCGTCGCCGGGTCGAGGAGCTCGTCGAAGTGACGGGCGCCGGCGACCTTGCCTGAGGCGATGCGGGCGAACTCGGCGACGTCGGTGGCGACGAGCGGGAGGAGGTGTCCGACGCCCGCGGTGTGCAGGACGGCCCGGACGGGGTCGCCGGCGTCCGCGAGGGAGCGGACCAGCCGGGCCACCGAGTCCCGGTCGGCGACGTCGCAGGCGGCGATCGTCACCCGGGCCCCGGCGGCGGTGAGCCGGGCGCGCAGTTCCTCGGCGCCGGGGGCCCGTTCGCCGCTCCGGCTGGTGAGCACGATGTGCTCGGCGCCGCGTTCGGCGAGCCAGTCGGCGACGTGGCCGCCCAGCGCGCCGGTGCCGCCGGTGACCACGACGGTCCCGGTGGGCCGCCACTGGCGGACGGCCGCGTCGCGGGCCGCCCCGGCGGGGGCGAGCCTGCGGCCGAAGACGCCGCCGGAGCGGACCGCGAGCTGGTCCTCGTCGTCGGGTCGGGCCAGGGCCTCGGCGAGCCGGGTCAGGGCCCGCTCGTCGACGTCCTCCGGCAGGTCGACCAGGCCGCCCCAGAACGCCGCGTGCTCCAGCGAGGCCACCCTGGCCATGCCCCAGGTCTGCGCCTGGGCGGGCCGCGTCGGCGGCTCGTCGGCGCGAACGGCGACCGCGCCCCGGGTCACGGACCACAGCGGGACCCGGGCGGCGGCGTCCGCCATCGCCTGGATGAGCAGCAGCCCGGCGAAGACGCCTTCGGGCAGTGCCGGTTCCGCGGCGTGGGCCGTGTCGTCGAGGGCGAGCAGGGACACCACGCCCCGTACGGGGTCCGGCGCGGCGAGCAGCTGCGTGAGCCGGGCGGCGAGCTCGGCCCGGGTGCCGTCGGCGACGGCGACGGGCACGACGACCGGGCGGGCGCCGCGCGCCTCCAGGGCGCGCAGGCAGCCGGCGACGAGTTCGGCGGCGGTGCCGGCGGCGGGGACCGCGACGATCCAGGTTCCGTCGAGGCGGGCGCCGGCCGCCTCGGTGAGGGGCTTCCAGGTGACCTTGTAGCGCCAGCCGTCCACCGCCGACTGCTCGCGGCGTTCGCGCCGCCAGTGCGACAGCGCGGGCAGCACGGCCCGCAGCGACGTGCCGTCCTCGACGGCGAGGGTCTCGGCCAGTGCGTCCAGGTCCTCGCGTTCCACGGCCTCCCAGAAGGCGGCGTCCGCCGGGTCGGCGGCGGCCTGCCCGGCTTCCTCTGCGGTCTTGGGCCGCGGCCAGAAGCGCTGGTGCTGGAAGGCGTAGGTGGGCAGGTCGGTGCGCTGGGCGCCGGTGCCGGCGAAGACGGCCGTCCAGTCGACGGCGGCGCCGTTGACCCAGGCCTCGGCGAGCGAGGTGACCAGGCGGCGCAGACCGCCTTCGTCACGGCGCAGCGAGCCGAGCGCGGTCGCGTCCATCTCGGCGAGGCCGACGGCGAGGACAGGGTGCGGGCTCGACTCGATGAAGAGCCGGTGCCCGTCGGCCAGGGCCGCCTTCACGGCCTGCTCGAACAGGACCGTGTTGCGCAGGTTGCGGTACCAGTAGCCGCCGTCCAGCTCCGTGCCGTCCAGCAGCTCGCCCGTCAGGGTGGAGTACATGGGGACCGCGGACGTACGCGGGTTCAGGCCGGTGAGCAGGTCGGCCAGTTCGGCCTCCAGCTTCTCCACGTGGGAGCAGTGGGAGGCGTACTCCACCGCCACCCGGCGGGCCCGGACCCCCTCGGCCTCCAGGACCGTGACGAGCTCCTCGCAGGCGTCCGCGTCGCCGGACACGACCGTGGAGACGGGGCCGTTGACGGCGGCGACGGCCAGCCGGTCGCCGAAGGACGCGGCGATCCGCTCCGCCGCGTCGGCGGCGGAGAGGCCGACGGAGACCATGCCGCCCAGGCCCGCGATGGCGTCGATGGCCCGGCTGCGCAGGGCCACCACCTTGGCGGCGTCCTCCAGCGAGAGCGCGCCCGCCACGCACGCGGCGGCGATCTCGCCCTGCGAGTGGCCGATGACGGCCGCGGGCTCGACGCCGTAGGACTTCCAGACCTCGGCCAGCGCCACCATCACCGCGAACAGCACGGGCTGGACGACGTCCACCCCTTCGAGGGCGGCGTCGGAGCGCAGGACCTCGGTGAGGGACCAGTCGACGTAGGGGGCGAGGGCTTCCTCGCACTCGGCGATCCGCGCCGCGAACACCGGCGAGGAGTCGAGGAGTTCGACGGCCATGCCGACCCACTGCGAGCCCTGACCCGGGAAGACGAACACCGGGCCGGTGTCCGCCGCGGTGGCGGGGACGTGACCGCGCACCGTGCCGGGGGCCTCGCGGCCCTCGGCCAGGGCGGTCAGGGCGTCCGTGAACTGCGGGCCGAGGACGACGGCGCGGTGCTCCAGCGCGGCGCGCGTGGTCGCCAGGGACAGGCCCACGTCGACCGGACGGTCCTCGGCGCCCGTCTCCGCGGCGAGCCGGGCGGCCTGGGCGCGCAGGGCGGCCCCGGTCTTACCGGACAGCGGCCACGGCACGGCCGGAAGCACGGTGGCGGGGGCCTGCGGCTCCGGCGCGGGGGCGGGCCGTTCGGGGGCCTGCTCCAGGATGACGTGTGCGTTGGTGCCGCTCACGCCGAAGGAGGAGACGCCCGCGCGGCGCGGACGCTCGACCTGCGGCCAGTCCTGCGCCTCGGTCAGCAGCCGGACCGTGCCGGCCGACCAGTCCACGTGCGGGGTCGGCTCGTCCACGTGCAGGGTCTGCGGCAGCACGCCGTGGTGGAGCGCCATCACCATCTTGATGACACCCGCGACGCCCGCGGCCGCCTGGGTGTGCCCCAGGTTGGACTTGATCGAACCGAGGTAGAGCGGCCGGTCCGCAGGGCGCTCCTCGCCGTACGTGGCGATCAGCGCCTGCGCCTCGATGGGGTCGCCCAGCGTGGTGCCGGTGCCGTGCGCCTCGACGGCGTCGACGTCGGCGGTGGTCAGCCCGGCGGCGGTGAGGGCCTGGCGGATGACGCGCTGCTGGGAGGGCCCGTTGGGGGCGGTCAGGCCGTTGGAGGCGCCGTCCTGGTTGACGGCGGAACCGGCGACCACCGCGAGGACCGGGTGGCCGTTCCGGCGGGCGTCCGAGAGGCGTTCGACGAGCAGCATGCCGACGCCCTCGCCCCAGCCGGTGCCGTCGGCCGCGGCCGCGAAGGGCTTGCAGCGGCCGTTGGCGGCCAGTCCGCCCTGCTTGGTGAACTCCACGAACGCGCCCGGGATGGACATCACGGTCACACCGCCGGCCAGGGCGAGGGAGCACTCGCCGTTGCGCAGCGCCTGCGCCGCCAGGTGCAGGGCGACCAGGGACGACGAGCAGCCCGTGTCGATGGTGACGGCCGGCCCCTCCAGGCCGAAGGTGTAGGAGATGCGGCCGGAGACGACGCTCGCCGCGTTGCTGGTCAGGGCGTAGCCGCCCTGGCTCTCCGGGTCGGCCATCAGCAGCGCGCCGTAGTCCTGGCCGTTGGTGCCGGTGAAGACGCCGGTGGCGGTGGAGCGCAGCGAGGCGGGGTCGATCCCGGCCCGTTCGAAGACCTCCCAGGAGGTCTCCAGCAGCAGCCGCTGCTGCGGGTCCATGGCGAGGGCCTCGCGCGGCGAGATCCCGAACAGGGCGGGGTCGAACGCAGGGGCGTCGTAGAGGAAACCGCCCTCGGCGGCCCCGGAGGAGCCGTCGCGGCCGGTGAGCCGCTCCAGGTCCCAGCCGCGGTCGGCGGGGAAGGCCGAGACGGCGTCGACACCGCCCTCGACCAGCTGCCACAGCTGTTCGGGCGAGCCGACCCCGCCGGGGAAGCGGCAGCTCATGCCGACGATGACGATCGGGTCGCCGTCGGCCGCGGCGGGGACCGCCGTCGGCAGGGCCGCGCGGTCCCGGTCGGCCGTGCCGAACATCTCGTCGTGCAGTCGCCGGGCCAGCGCCGTCGGCGTGGGGTGGTCGAAGCCGATGGTGGTGGGCAGCCGCAGGCCGGTCGCGGCGCCGAGCCGGTTGCGCAGCTCGACGGCCGTCAGCGAGTCGAAGCCGAGCTCGCGGAAGGCGCTCGCGGGCGCGACCGCGTCCAGGGAGTCGTGGCCGAGGACCTGCGCGGCCACGGTGCGCACGAGTTCCAGCAGGATGCGGTGGCGTTCGGCGGCGCCCTTGGCGTCCAGGCGCTGCCGCAGCTCGCCGGCCGCGCCCTCGGGCGCGTCGGCCGCGTCGGCATCCGTGCCCTGCGTGAGGGCGTTCCGCGCTTCGGGCAGGTCGGCGAGCAGGGCGCTCGGCCGGGACACGGTGAAGGTGGGCGCGAACCGCTCCCAGGCGATGTCGGCGACGGTCAGGCAGGTGTCGTCGTGGTCGAGTGCCTGCTGGAGGGCGGTGAGGGCGCGCTCCGGCGCCATGGGCGGCAGTCCGAGGCGGGCCAGCTGTTCGCCGGTGGCCCCGTCCGACATGCCCCCGCCGCCCCAGGTGGCCCACGCGACCGAGGTCGCGGTGAGCCCGCGGGCGCGGCGGCTGCGGGCGAGGGCGTCCAGGTGGGCGTTGGCCGCCGCGTAGGCGCCCTGGGTGGAGCCGCCCCACACCCCGGCGTTCGAGGAGAAGAGCACGAAGGCGTCGAGTCCGTCGCCGAAGACCCGGTCCAGGTGGTCGGCGCCGGAGGCCTTGCCGGCCACGACGTCCGCGTAGGTGCGCACGTCGAGGTCGTCGAGCGCGCCGCCGCCGCTCACGCCTGCGGCGTGCACCACACCGCGGACGGTGTCGCCGCGCTCGGCGAGGCGTCCGGCCAGGGCGGCCACGGCCGCCCCGTCCGCCGCGTCGCAGGCTTCGACGGTGACGCGGGCGCCGAGGGTGGTGAGTTCTGCGGCCAGCTCGCGGGCGCCGGGCGCGTCGGGGCCGCGCCGGCTGGTCAGGACGAGGTGCTCGGCACCGTTCGCGGCGAGCCGGCGGGCCACGTGCGCGCCGAGCGCCCCGGTACCGCCGGTGATCAGCGTGGTACCGCGCGGCGTCCACCGGCGTGCGGCGGCGCGCTCGCCCAGCGCGGCACGGACCAGGCGCCGGCCCAGCAGGCCGGTGCCGCGCACCGCCAGCTGGTCCTCGCCGTCCGTGCGGCCCAGGGCCGCGGCGAGGCCGTCCCACGTCCGCTCGTCGGACGTCGCGGGGAGGTCGACCAGACCGCCCCAGCGGCCGGGGTGCTCCAGCGCGGCCACCCGGCCGAGGCCCCAGACCTGCGCCTGGAGCGGGTCGGGCTGCTCGCCGGTCCCGGCGCCGCCCTCGGACGGGTCCACCGCGCCACGGGTGACGCACCACAGCGGCGCCTCGGTCCCCGCGTCGCCCAGCGCCTGCAGCAGCACCAGGGTGGCGGCCGCGCCGGCGCCGGCGGAGGCGCCGTCGACGGGTGCCGCGTCGCCCAGGGCCAGCAGCGACACGACGCCGCGCAGACCCGTCTCCCCGGTCAGCTCCGCAAGCCGGCCGGCCAGGGCCGCCCGCTCAGCGCCGTGGTCCCGGTCGGGTGCGGGCACCGGCACGACGACGGACACGAGGTCCGCACCGCGCGCCGTGAGGGCGGCGACGGCGTCGCCGGCCGGGCCCGCGTCCGCGCCCTCGGGCAGGGCGACCAGCCAGGTGCCGGTGAGGGTGCCCGTGCGGGGGGAGGCGGGGAGCCGCTTCCAGGTGACCTTGTAGCGCCAGGAGTCCACGGCGGCCTGTTCACGGCGTTCGCGGCGCCACTGCGACAGGGCGGGGAGTACGTCGCTCCACGGCTGCTCGCCGGAAATGTCCAGCGTCTCGGTCAGCGCGTCCAGGTCCTCGCGTTCGACGGCCTCCCAGAAGGCCGCGTCCACCGGATCGGCCTGGACCGCCGCCGGGACGGCCGCCCAGGGCTGCGGCCAGAAGCGCCGGTGCTGGAAGGCGTAGGTCGGCAGGTCGGTGCGCTGGGCGCCGGTGCCGTCGAAGGCCCTGGCCCAGTCGACGTCGGCGCCGCTCACCCACGCCTCGGCGAGCGAGGCGAACACCCGGCCCAGACCGCCCTCGTCACGGCGGAGCGAGCCGATCGCGACCGGCTCGACGCCGCTCTCGGACGCGTCGAGCGCCTCGAACGTCTGCGACAGACCGACGGCGAGGACCGGGTGCGGGCTCGACTCGACGAACAGACGGTACCCGTCGGCCAGGGCCGCCTTCACAGCCTGCTCGAACAGGACCGTGTTGCGCAGGTTGCGGTACCAGTAGCCGCCGTCCAGCTCCGTGCCGTCCAGCAGCTCGCCCGTCAGGGTGGAGTACATGGGGACCGCCGCCTGGCGGGGGTTCAGCCCGCCCAGCAGGTCGGCCAGTTCGGCCTCCAGCTTCTCGACATGGGAGCAGTGGGAGGCGTACTCCACCGCCACCCGGCGGGCCCGGACCCCCTCGGCCTCCAGGAGGGCGACCAGCTCGGCGCAGGCGTCCGCGTCACCGGAAACCACCGTCGAAGACGGACCGTTCACGGCCGCCACCGCCAGCCGGTCACCGAAGACCGCGGCGATCCGCTCCGCCGCGTCGGCGGCCGGGAGACTCACGGACACCATGCCGCCCAGACCCGCGATGGCATCGATCGCCCGGCTGCGCAGGGCCACCACCTTCGCCGCGTCCTCCAGCGAGAGCGCGCCCGCCACGCAGGCCGCGGCGATCTCGCCCTGGGAGTGACCGATGACCGCGGCAGGCTCGACGCCGTAGGACTTCCAGACCTCGGCCAGCGCCACCATCACCGCGAACAGCACCGGCTGGACCACGTCCACCCGCTCCAGCGGGTCGTCGGAGCGCAGGACGTCCGTCAGCGACCAGTCCACGTAGGGGGCGAGGGCTTCCTCGCACTCGGCGATCCGCGCCGCGAACACCGGCGAGGAGTCGAGGAGTCCGACGGCCATGCCGACCCACTGCGAACCTTGGCCCGGGAAGACGAACACGGGACGGGAGGAGCCGGCGCCCGCGATGCCGCGGACGACGTCGGGCAGGTCGCTGCCGTCGGCGAACGCCGTGGCGGCCGCAACCGGGTCGGCGCCCAGGACCACCGCGCGGTGTTCCATCACCGCGCGGGTGGTGGCCAGGGACAGGCCGACGTCGGCCGGGTCCAGCTCGGGGTGGGCCCCGAAGAGGGCGGCCAGGCGGCCGGCCTGACCCCGCAGGGCACGTTCGCCCTTGGCCGACACGGGCAGCGGGACGGGGGTCGTGCGGGCCGGGAGGGACGGCCGCTCCGGCCGGGGGGCGGCCTGCGGGGCCTGCTCCAGGATGACGTGGGCGTTGGTTCCGCTGATGCCGAAGGAGGAGACACCGGCCCGGCGCGGACGGCCGGTCTCCGGCCACTCCCGGGCCTGCGTCAGCAGCTCCACCGCGCCCGCCGACCAGTCCACGTGCGGCGAGGGCTCACCCACGTGCAGGGTCCGCGGCAGCACACCGTGCCGCATCGCCTCGACCATCTTGATCACACCGCCGACACCGGCGGCGGCCTGGGCGTGGCCGATGTTCGACTTCAGCGAACCCAGGTAGAGCGGCTCGTCACCGGAACGTTCCTGCCCGTACGTGGCCAGCAGCGCCTGCGCCTCGATCGGGTCACCCAGCGTGGTACCGGTGCCGTGCGCCTCGACGGCGTCCACCTCGGCGGGGCTGAGCCCCGCGTTGGCGAGGGCCTGGCGGATGACGCGCTGCTGGGACGGGCCGTTCGGGGCGGTCAGGCCGTTGCTCGCACCGTCCTGGTTGACGGCCGTACCGCGGACGACCGCGAGGACCTGGTGCCCGTTGCGCTCGGCGTCCGACAGGCGTTCCACGAGGATCATGCCGACGCCCTCGGACCAGCCCGTGCCGTCGGCGTCGGCGGAGAACGCCTTGCAACGTCCGTCCGGCGCCAGGCCGCGCTGCTTGCTGAACTCCACGAACGTGGTCGGCGTCGCCATGACGGTCACACCGCCGGCGAGGGCCATCGAGCACTCGCCGCTGCGCAGCGCCTGGACGGCCCAGTGCAGGGCGACCAGGGACGACGAGCAGGCGGTGTCGACGGTGACGGCCGGGCCTTCGAAGCCGAAGGTGTAGGAAACGCGGCCGGAGGCGATGCTGCCGAGGTTGCCCGTGCCCGCGTGTCCGACGACCTCGGCGGACGCGCTGTGCAGCCGGGTGACGTAGTCGTGGTACATGAGGCCGGTGAAGACGCCGGTCGCGCTGCCGCGCAGCTCGGTCGGGTCGATGCCGGCGTGTTCGACCGCCTCCCAGGACGCCTCCAACAGCAGCCGCTGCTGCGGGTCCATGGCGAGCGCCTCGCGCGGCGAGATCCCGAAGAAGCCCGGGTCGAAGGCGGCCGCTTCGTGGAGGAAGCCGCCCTCCCGGACGTACGAGGGCGCGTCCGCGCCGGTGTCGCCTCCGGTCAGTGCGTCGAGGTCCCAGCCGCGGTCGGTCGGGAAGGCGGTGATGCCGTCGCCGCCCTCGGCGACGAGCCGCCACAGGTCGCCGGGGCCCGAGACGCCGCCGGGGAAGCGGCAGCTCATCCCGACGATGGCGATGGGTTCGTCGTCGTTGCGGCCGTGCGCCGCGGTGGTGCGCGGCGTGCCGGTGTCGGTGCCGAGGACCGTGGAGCGCACGAAGGCGGCCAGGGCGGAGAAGGTCGGGTAGTCGAAGACGAGGGTGGACGGGAGCCGCAGGCCGGTGGCCTTGGTGAGCCGGTTGCGCAGTTCGACGGCGGTCAGCGAGTCGAAGCCGAGTTCGGTGAAGGCGCGGTCGGCCTGCATGGCGTCGGGTGAGGCGTGCCCGAGGACGGCGGCGACGTGCGTGCGCACCAGTTCGAGGACCTGCCGCTCCTGCTCCTGCGCAGGGACGGCGAGCAGCCGCTCGCGGAGCGCGGAACCCGCGCCCGTGCCGCCGCCGTTGCCGGCGTTGCGGCGCAGCGGTCCGCGGACGAGTCCGCGCAGGACGGCCGGCAGGTCGCCGCCGGCCGCCCAGGAGCGCAGGCCGTCGGCCACGACCCGCATGGCGACGACCGCCGGGCTGCCGAGCTGCGGCGCGGCGTCGAAGAGGGCGAGGCCCTGGTCTGCCGTCAGGGGCGGGAGGCCCGCGCGGGTCATGCGTTCGACGTCGGCCGTGGCGAGGGCGGCGCCCATGCCGGCGGTCTCCTCCCACAGGCCCCAGGCGAGGGAGGTGGCGGGGAGGCCGAGGCCGTGGCGGTGGGCGGCGAGGGCGTCCAGGAAGGAGTTCGCGGCCGCGTAGTTGGCCTGACCCGCGCTGCCGAGCACACCGGCGGCGGAGGAGAACAGGACGAAGGCGTCCAGGTCCAGGCCGGCGGTGAGCTCGTGCAGGTGCCAGGCCGCATCGGACTTGGCGCCCAGGACGGCGGCCAGCCGCTGCGGGGTCAGGGAGGAGACGACGCCGTCGTCGACCACGCCCGCGGCGTGGACGACGCCCTTGACGGGGTGGGCGGACAGGAGCGCGGCGAGCGCGTCCCGGTCGGCGACGTCGCAGGCGGCGACGGTCACCTCGGCGCCGAGGCCGCGCAGTTCGTCGCGCAGGCCGGCCGCGCCGGGGGCGTCCGGGCCGCGCCGGCTCGCCAGCACCAGCTCGCGTACGCCGTGCGCGGTCACCAGGTGCCGGGCGACGATCGCGCCCAGGCCGCCGGTGCCGCCGGTCACCAGGACCGGGCCGGTGCCGAAACCGCCGGCCTGCGGCTCGACGTCCCGCTGCCGGGCACGGGTCAGGCGGGGCACGAACAGGCGCCCGTCGCGGAGCGCGACCTGTCCTTCGCCCGAGGCGGCGAGCGCGGCGGTCAGCTGCGGGGTCAGCGCGTCAGGGTCGTCCACGTCCACGAGGACGAAGCGGCCCGCGCCCTCCGACTGGGCGGAGCGCACCAGACCCCAGACGACGGACGCCGCCACGTCGGTGACCCGGTCGCCGTCTCCGGCGGCGACGGCGCCACGGGTGACCAGCACCAGGACCCGGTCCTCGTCCGCCCAGCCCTGCACCAGCTCCAGGGCGCGCGTCGCCAGCGCGAGCGCGGCCCGAGGCACGTCGGCTTCCTCGTCGCGGGAGGTCAGGTCGACGAGGACGGGGTCCTCGCCACCGCTTTCGGCGGCGGCGAGGGCGGCCGGGGTCCAGTCCACCCGGAAGAGGGAGTCGCGGCCCGCACCGCCGGACGCGGCGGCCTGCCCGTCGACGGGGCGCAGCGCCAGCGAGTCCACGGAAAGCACCGCGGCGCCGTCGGCGTCCGCGACCTCCAGGGACACGGCGGCCTGCCCCGAGCGGGTCAGGCGCACGCGCAGTCGTGCGGCACCGGAGGCGTGCAGGGAGACGCCCGACCAGGCGAACGGCAGGTGGCCGCCCGCGCCCTCGTCGAGCAGCCCGCCCACGCCGAGCGCGTGCAGGGCGGCGTCCAGCAGCGCCGGGTGCAGGCCGAAGCGGCCCGCGTCCTGCGCCGCGTCCTCGGGCAGGGCGACCTCGGCGAAGACCTCGTCGCCCGAACGCCAGACCGACCGCAGCCCCTGGAACAGCGGGCCGTACGCGAATCCGGCCTCGGCGAGCCCCTCGTAAAGCCCCTCCAGCGGAACCTCGGCCGCACCGGCCGGCGGCCACGCCGACAGGTCGGTCGCCGGGGCGGCCTGCTCGGCGCCCACGGCGCCGGAGGCGTGCCACACCCACGGCTCGTCGAACTCGGCCCCCTCCGGGCGGGAGAAGAACTCGACGGAGCGCAGGCCCGAGTCGTCCGAGGGCCCCACGACCAGCTGCACCTGGACGCCGCCGGTCTCCGGCAGCACCAGCGGCGCCTCGATCGTCAGCTCCACCAGCCGGCCGCAGCCGACCTGGTCACCGGCCCGCACGGCCAGCTCGACGAAGGCGGTCCCCGGAAGGATCACCGTCCCGCCGACGGCGTGCTGCGCCAGCCACGGGTGCGACTGCACGGCCAGCCGTCCGGTCAGCAGCACCTCGTCACCGCCGGCCAGCGACACGCACGCGCCGAGCAGTGGGTGTTCGGCCGTCCCGAGCCCGAGCCCGGCCGGGTCGCCGGCGCCGCGGGCGGCCGACTGCGGCCAGAAGTGCTGGTGCTGGAAGGCGTACGTGGGCAGGTCGACGCGGCGCGCGCCGGTCCCGGCGAAGAAGGCCTCCCAGTCGACGGGCGTGCCGTGCGCGTAGGCCTGGCCCAGGGCGGCGACCGCGGATCCGGCCTCGTCGCGGCCCTTGCGCAGCACCGGCACGAAGACGGCGTCCTCGACGCAGTCGGCGCCCATGGCGGAGAGCACGCTGTCGGGACCGAGCTCGACGAACCGGGTCACGCCCTGCTTGTGCAGGGTGGCGACACCGTCGGCGAAGCGGACCGCCTCGCGAACGTGGCGCACCCAGTACTCGGGCGAGCAGAGCTCTTCCGCGGAAGCCATCTCACCCGTGAGGTTGGAGACCACGGGGAGGGTCGGGGCAGTGAAGGCAACCGCGCCCAGGACCGTGCGGAACTCGTCCAGCATCGGGTCCATGAGCGGGGAGTGGAAGGCGTGGCTGACGGTGAGCCGCTTGGTCTTGATCCCGCGCTCGGCGAGCACGGCCGCGATGGCGGTCACGGACTCGGCGGCACCCGAGACGACCACGGACTCCGGCCCGTTGACGGCGGCGATGCTGACGTCCTCGTACGCGGCGACCAGCTCGGCGACCTCCGCCTCGGAGGCCCGCACCGACACCATCGCACCACCAGCCGGCAGCGCCTGCATCAGCCGGCCGCGCGCGACGACCAGCCGCACCGCGTCGGAGAGGGAGAACACCCCCGCCACGTGCGCGGCGGCGATCTCGCCGATGGAGTGGCCGAGGAGGTAGTCGGGGCGCATGCCCCAGCTCTCCACCAGCCGGTACAGGGCGACCTCGATGGCGAACAGGGCCGGCTGCGTGAACTCGGTGCGGTCCAGCTCGGCCGACTCGCCTGCGAACATCACCTCCCGCAGCGAACGCCCCAGCACCGGGTCGATCTCCGCGCACACCGCGTCCAGCGCCTCCGCGAACACCGGGAAGGCGGCGTACAGCTCGCGCCCCATCCCGGCGCGCTGCGCACCCTGACCCGTGAAGAGGAAACCCGTCTTGCCGGGCGTCACCACGCCCTGGACAACCCCCTCGGCCGCCTCGCCCCGCGCGAGCGCCTCCAGCGCCCCCCGGTGGTCCGGGCCGAGGACGACCGCCCGGTGCTCGAAGGCCGTACGCGTCACGCCCAGCGCATGGGCGACGTCCAGGTCGGCCGTGTCGGCGCCACGGGCTGCGGCGAAGGCCGCGAGGCGGCCGGCCTGGGCGGCCAGGGCCTCGGGGGTGCGGCCGGACACCACCCACGGCACCACCGGCAGCGTGACGGCGGGGGCGGGCTCGGGCTCCGTGGCGGCCTCGGCCGACTCGGGGGCCTGCTCGAGGATGACGTGGGCGTTGGTGCCGCTGATGCCGAACGAGGAGACGCCGGCCCGGCGGGCGTGCCCGGTCTCGGGCCAGTCCCGTGCCTGCGTCAGCAGTTCCACGCCGCCGGCCGACCAGTCGACCTGCGGGGTGGGCTCGTCGATGTGCAGGGTGCGCGGCAGGACGCCGTGGCGCATCGCCTGGACCATCTTGATCACACCGCCGACACCGGCGGCGGCCTGCGTGTGACCGATGTTCGACTTGAGGGAGCCCAGCCACAGCGGCTGGTCGCCGTCGCGCTCCTGCCCGTACGTGGCGAGCAGGGCCTGCGCCTCGATCGGGTCGCCGAGGGTCGTGCCGGTGCCGTGCGCCTCGACCGCGTCGATCTCGTCGGAGGACAGGCGGGCGTCGGCGAGGGCCTGGCGGATGACGTTCTGCTGGGACGGGCCGCTGGGAGCGGTGAGGCCGCTGCTGGCGCCGTCCTGGTTGACGGCGGAGCCGCGGACGACGGCGAGGATGCGGTGGCCGTTGCGTTCGGCATCGGAGAGTCGCTCGACGAGGAGCATGCCGACGCCTTCGGACCACCCCGTCCCGTCGGCGGCGCCGGCGAAGGACTTGCAGCGCCCGTCGAAGGCGAGGCCGCGCTGGCGGCCCATGTCGACGAAGGTGCCGGGGGTGGCCATGACGGTGACGCCGCCGACGAGGGCGAGCGAGCACTCCCCCTTGCGCAGCGACTGCACGGCGAGGTGGAGGGCGACCAGGGAGGAGGAGCAGGCGGTGTCGACGGTGACGGCCGGGCCCTCCAGGCCCAGGGTGTAGGCGACGCGGCCGGAGACGACGCTGCCGGAGTTGCCGGTGCCGAGGTAGCCCTCGACGTCCTGCGGGGAGGCGTGCAGGAGCATCAGGTAGTCGTGGTACATCAGGCCGGCGAAGACGCCGGTGCGGGTGCCGCGCAGGGACGCCGGGGTGATGCCGGCGCTCTCGACGGCCTCCCAGGAGGCTTCGAGGAGGAGCCGCTGCTGCGGGTCCATGGCGAGGGCCTCGCGCGGCGAGATCCCGAAGAAGCCGGGGTCGAAGTCGGCGGCCCCGTCGACGAAGCCTCCCTCGCGGACGTAGGTGGATCCGGGGCGCTGGGGGTCCTCCGCGTGGAGGACGCCGGCGTCCCAGCCCCGGTCGGTGGGGAAGGGGGAGATGCCGTCGCCGCCTTCGGCGACCAGCTGCCACAGGCCGTCGGGGTCGGTGACCCCGCCGGGGTAGCGGCAGCTCATGCCGACGATGGCGATGGGCTCGCGTTCCTTGTCCTGTACCTCGCGCAGAGTCCGTCGGACATCGCGCAGGTTGGTGGTCGCCCGCTTGAGGTATTCGAGGAGCTTTGCCTCGTCCGCGTCCGCCATCACGTCACTCCTGTTCAAGCCGGCCGGAGCCGGTCCAAGCCTGCGGTGCCGCCCCGGATGGGGGCGGCCGGGGCCCCGTCGGGGGGCCGGTGGGGTCATGGGTGCGGTGTGGTCCCGTCGCCGGGACCACACCGGGTGGCCGGCCGGGTCAGGACAGGCCGAGTTCGTCGTCGAGCAGGTCGAAGAGGTCGTCGGCGGTCGCCGATCCGATCTCGATCTCGTCGGCGGAGGTGCCGCCAGGGGTGGACCGGACGTCGGTCCAGGCGCTCTGGAGCTCGCGCAGCCGCTGGGTGACCTTCGCGCGGTCCTCGTCGTCGGCGGGCACCTGTGCCAGTGCCTTCTCCAGCCGGTCGATCTCGCCGAGCAGGCCGAGCGCGGTGACCTCCTCCTCCTGGAGCAGTTCGCCGCGGATGTGGGCGGCGAGCGCTTCGGGGGTGGGGTGGTCGAACACGAGGGTGGCCGGCAGGCGCAGGCCGGTGGCCGCGTTGAGGAGGGTGCGCAGTTCGACGGCGGTCAGCGAGTCGAAGCCGATGTCGAGGAAGCCGCGGCTGACGTCGACGTCGTGGGGGGAGGCGTGGCCGAGGATGGCCGCCGCCTGACCGCGGATCAGGTCCAGCAGGACGGTGTCCCGTTCGGGTCCGGGGGTGTCGAGCAGCCTCTGCCGCAGCGAGGCCGCGCTCTCGGCGGCGGGGGTCTGCCGGGCGGCCGAGGGACGCCGGGGGCGTCGGACGAGGGCACGCAGTAGCGGCGGCACCTCGCCGGTCCGTCCGGCGGCCGTGCCGGGGTCGAGGCCGATGGGCACAGCCACGGCGCGGCCGGCGGCGCCCGCCCGGTCGAACAGGGCGAGGCCCTGGTCGGCCTGGAGGGGGGTCATGCCGGAGCGGGCGAAGCGGCGTACGTCGTTCTCGTCGAGGCGGCCGATCATGCCGCCTTCGGCCCAGGGCCCCCAGGCCAGCGACAGCGCGGGCAGGCCCATGGTGCGGCGGTGCTGGGCGAGGGCGTCGAGGAAGGAGTTGGCGGCGGAGTAGTTGGCCTGGCCGGGGCCGCCGAAGGTGCCGGCGGCGGAGGAGAACAGCGTGAAGGCCGTCAGGTCCCGGCCGGCGGTGAGCTCGTGCAGGTGCCAGGCCGCGTCAGCCTTGGGCCGCAGTACGCGGTCCAGCCGTTCGGGGGTGAGGGAGGGCAGGACGCCGTCGTCGACGGTGCCGGCGAGGTGCACCACCGCGCCGAGGGGGTGGTCGGCGGGCACGGCCGCGAGCAGGGCGCGCACGTCGTCGCGTACGGAGACGTCGCAGGCGACGACGGTGGTACGGGCTCCCGCCGCGTCGAGTTCGGCGACGAGTGCGTCGACGCCGTCGGCGGCGGGGCCTTGCCGGCCGGCGAGCAGCAGGTGGCGCACGCCGTGCTCGGCGACGAGGTGGCGGGCGACGAGCCGGCCGAGTTCGCCGGTGCCGCCGGTGAGGAGCACCGTCCGGTCGGGGTCGTAGTGCGGGCCGTCGGCGGGGTCGCCGCCGGGGCTTTCGGCGGGTGCGAGGCGGACCAGGCGGGGTGCGGCCGGGCGGCCTTCGCGGAGGGCGAGCTGGGGTTCGCCGGCGGTGAGCGCGGCGGGCAGCGCGGCGAGGGAGCGGGCGTCGCCGTCGGTGTCGACGAGGACGATCCGGCCTGGGTTCTCGGACTGCGCGGAGCGCACGAGGCCCCAGAGGGCCGCTCCGGGCAGGTCGTGGACCGGTTCGGCGGCGCGGGTGGAGACGGCGCCGCCGGTCAGCACCACCAGGGGGGTGCCGGCGAGGGCGTCGTCGGCGAGGGTGCGCTGGAGCAGGTCCAGGACGTGGCCGGTGGTGTCGCGGACGGCCTGCGGGACGTCGGTGTCCGGGGCGGGCGCCGTGGTGCGGAAGTCGGCGACGAGGACGGCGGGTACGTGCCCGTCGCGGTGGACGGCGGCGGTGGCGCCGGCCGTCCGCAGCGCGTCGAGGACGTCGTCCGCGCCGTCGCCGAGGACGGCCCAGTCCCCGGGGGATCCGGGGCCGTCGGGGGTGGTGACGTCCGTCCAGTCGACGGTGAAGAGCCGGTCGTCGCCGGCCGCTCCGGTCGCCAGCTGTTCGCGGGCGACGGGCCGCAGCACGAGGGAGTCGACGGTGGCGACGGGTGCTCCGGTGCCGTCGGCGAGGGTGAGGGTGACCCCGTCGGAGCCGGTGCGGCGGATACGGACGCGGACGGCGGGGGCGCCGGAGGCGTGCAGGGTGACGCCGGTCCAGGCGAACGGCAGGCGGGGCACGGCGGCGGTGTCCCAGTCCCCGGCGGTGTCGCCGAGGGTGCCGGGGGCGGACAGGCCCATGGCGTGCAGGGCCGCGTCGAGGACGGCGGGGTGCAGGCCGAACCGGCCCGCGTCGCCCGCCGCTTCCTGGGGCAGGGCGACCTCCGCGTAGACGGCGTCGGGGCCGCGCCAGGCGGCGCGCAGCCCCTGGAAGACGGGGCCGTAGCCGTAGCCGATGGTGTCGAGGTGGTCGTAGAGGCCGTCGACGGGTACCGGGGAGGCGTCGGCGGGCGGCCAGGCGGCGAGCGCGTCGTCGGGGCGCGGGGCCGGTGCGTCGGGGGCGAGGACGCCGCCGGCGTGCCGGATCCAGGGCGTGTCGTCGGCCGCGTCGGCCGGCCTGGAGTGGACGGTGACGGTGCGCCGGCCGGTGTCGTCGGCGGGGGCGACCCACAGCCGCAGGTCGCGGGCGGCGCCCTCGGCGAGCGTCAGCGGCGCCTCGATGGTGAGCTCTTCCAGGTGGCCGCAGCCGGTCTCGTCGCCGGCCGTGACGGCGAGGTCGACGAAGGCGGTGCCGGGCAGCAGGGCGGTGCCGGCGACGGCGTGGTCGGCGAGCCAGGGCTGCAGGGCGAGCGACAGCCGGCCGGTGAACAGCAGTTCGTCGGTGTGCGCGGAGGCCACGGCGGCGCCGAGCAGCGGGTGCGTGACGCGGCGCAGGCCGGCGGTGGTGACGTCGGCGGTGCCGGGGGTGGCGTGCAGCCAGTAGTGCTGGTGCTGGAAGGCGTACGTGGGCAGGTCGACGGTCTGGGCTCCGGTTCCGGCGAACAGGGCCGGCCAGTGCGGTTCGCTGCCGGTCAGGTGGAGGTGGGCCAGCGCGGTCACCGCGCTGTGCTCCTCGGGCCGGTCGCGGCGCAGCAGCGGCACGAACAGGGTCTCGTCGGCGCCGGCGGCCGGGCCGTCGGCCGCCGTGTCGGGCAGGCAGGTGCGGCCCATGGCGCACAGGACGCCCTGCGGGCCGAGTTCGAGGAAGCGGGTGACGCCCTGCTCGTGGAGGGTGCGCACGCCGTCGGCGAACCGTACGGCGTGGCGCAGGTGGCGCACCCAGTAGTCGGCGGTGGTGATCTCGTCGGGGTCGGCGGTGCGGCCGGTGAGGTTGGAGACGAGGGGGATGCGCGGCGGCGCGTAGGCGACCCCTTCGGCCTCCTTGCGGAAGTCGGCGAGGACCGGCTCCATGAGCGGGGAGTGGAAGGCGTGGCTGACGGTGAGCCGCTTGGTCCGCACGCCGCGTTCGGCGAGGGCCCCGGCGACGGCGGCGACCTGGTCCTCGGCGCCGGAGACCACCACGGTGCGGGGGCCGTTGACGGCGGCGACGGCCACCTGGTCGTGGTCGGCGAGCAGCGGCAGCACCTCGTCCTCGGAGGCCTCCGCGGAGACCATGGCGCCGCCGGCGGGCAGCGCGGCCATGAGCCGGCCGCGTGCGGCGACGAGCCGGGCCGCGTCCTCGAGGGTGAACACCCCGGCGACGTGCGCGGCGGCGATCTCGCCGATGGAGTGGCCGAGCAGCTGGTCGGGGGTGATGCCCCAGTGCTCGACGAGGCGGAACAGGGCGACTTCGACGGCGAACAGGGCCGCCTGCGCGAAGTCGGTGCGGTGCAGCAGCGCGGCCTCGGCGGTGTCCTCGGCGGCGAAGAGCACCTCGCGCAGCGGGCGCTCCAGGTGCGGGTCGAGGTGCGCGCAGACCTCGTCGAACGCGTCCGCGTAGGCGGGGTGGCGGGCGTACAGCTCGCGGCCGGTTCCGCTGCGCTGGGCGCCCTGTCCGGTGAACAGGAACGCGGTGCGGCCGGCCGCACCGCGGCTGCCTTCGACGACGGTGCCGCGCAGGACGCGGGGGTCGGTCAGGCCGTCCGCGAGGGCCCTGAGTCCGGCGAGGAGGCCGTCGCGGTCGTCGGCGAGGACGACCGCGCGGTGCTCGAGGGCGGCGCGGGTGGCCGTCAGCGAGTACGCGACGTCGAGGGGGTCGGGGAGCGCGCCGCCGGCTGCGGTCGCGGTCGCCGCGTAGGTGTGCAGGCGGTCGGCCTGGGCGCGCAGGGCGGCCTCGGTGCGGCCGGAGACGACCCACGGCAGGAACCGGCCCTCGGCGGGGGCACGGTGTCCGGCGTCGGTGTCGGTGTCGGTCGAGGTGTCGGTGGTCGTGCCGGGGGCCGTGGGGGCCTGTTCCAGGATGACGTGGGCGTTGGTGCCGCTGACGCCGAACGAGGACACGCCGGCCCGGCGGGCACGGCCGCTCTCGGGCCACGGCCGGCCCTCCGTGAGCAGGTCCACCGCGCCGGAGGCCCAGTCGACGTGCGGCGAGCGGGCGTCGGCGTGGAGGGTGGGGGGAAGCTGCGCGTGCCGCAGGGCCATCACGGTCTTGATGACGCCGGCGACGCCGGCGGCGGCGGCCGGGTGGCCGATGTTGGACTTGACGGAGCCGAGCCACAGCGGTTCGCCGCCGGACCGTTCCTGCCCGTAGGTGGCCAGGAGGGCCTGCGCCTCGATGGGGTCGCCGAGCACGGTGCCGGTGCCGTGCGCCTCGACGGCGTCGACGCCGGCGGGCGTCAGGCCCGCGTTGGCGAGGGCGGCGCGGATGACGCGCTGCTGGGCGGGGCCGTTGGGGGCGGTGAGGCCGTTGCTGGCGCCGTCCTGGTTGACGGCGGAGCCGCGGATGACGGCGAGGACGCGGTGCCCGTTGCGTTCGGCGTCGGAGAGCCGCTCCACGAGGAGCATGCCGACACCCTCGGACCAGCCGGTGCCGTCGGCGTCGGCGGAGAAGGCCTTGCAGCGGCCGTCGCCGGACAGGCCGCCCTGGCGGGCGAACTCGGCGAAGACGGCGGGCGTCACGTTGACGGACACGCCGCCGGCCAGCGCCCGGTCGCATTCGTCGTTGCGCAGGGCCTGCACGGCGAGGTGCAGCGCCACGAGGGAGGACGAGCAGGCCGTGTCGACGGTCACCGCCGGGCCCTCGAGGCCGAGGGCGTAGGCGATGCGGCCGGACATCACGGCGGTCTGGGTGCCCGTCAGCAGGTATCCGGCGACCTCGTCGGGCAGTTCCCGCACGTCGGAGGCGTATCCCTGGTAGGAGGCGCCGACGAACACACCCGTGCGGGTGCCGCGCAGGCTGCCCGGGTCGGTCGCGGCGCGCTCGATGGCCTCCCAGGAGGCTTCGAGGAGGAGGCGCTGCTGGGGGTCCATGGCGAGGGCCTCGCGGGGCGAGATCCCGAAGAAGCCGGGGTCGAAACGGCCCGCGCCGTCGAGGTAGCCGGCGTCCAGGGTGTGGTCGCCCTCGCGCAGGGGGCCGCCGTCGGTCGCGTCCACGTTCCAGCCCCGGTCGCGGGGGAAGGGGCCGATGGCGTCCACGCCGTCGGCGACGAGCCGCCACAGCTCCTCGGGGGAGGTGACGCCGCCGGGGAACCGGCAGCTCATGCCGACGATCGCGATGGGCTCGTCGGTGGGGCGCGGGGCGCGCTCCGGGACGGCGGACGCGTCGGCGGGGGCCGCCGGTCCGTCGTCGCCGAGCCCGTCGAGGACGTGGTCGGCGATCTCCCCGGCGGTCGGGTAGTCGAAGACGAGGGTGGTGGGGAAGCGCAGCCCGGTCGCGGTCGCGAGCCGGTTGCGCAGGTCGATGGTGGTCAGCGAGTCGAAGCCGAGCTCCCGGAACGGGGTGGTCCCGGTGATCCCCGAGGCGTCGGGATGGCCGAGCACGAAGGCCGCCTCGGTCCGTACGAGTTCCAGCACGCAACGGCGCCGGTCGGCCGCGGACAGCCCCGCGAGCCGGGCCCGCAGACCGTCGCCGGCCCCGGACGCGGCGCCCGCGCCGACGGTGTCGTGCGCGGCCGCCTCCTCGGCCAGGGCCCGTACGGCGGGCAGTTCGGAGAGGAGCGGGCTGGGCCTGGTCACCGTGAACACCGGCTCGAAGAGCTCCCAGCGCACGTCGCACACGGTGGTGGTGGCGTGGTCCCGGCCGACCGCGTGCCGCAGCGCGGCGACGGTCAGGGCCGGGTCCATCACGGGCAGGCCGCGCTTCTCAAGGGCCTCCTTCGCGCCGTCTCGTACGGACATGCCGCTGCCGCCCCAGGGGCCCCAGGCGACGGAGGTCGCCACCTGACCGCGCGCCTGACGCCACTGCGCCAGAGCGTCCAGATACGTGTTCGCCGCCGCGTACGCACCCTGGCCACCGGAACCCCAGACGGCAGAAATCGAGGAGAACAGCACGAACGCGTCCAGCTCCCCGGCCCGGGAGGGCTCACTGAACAGGGCGTCCAGATGACGGGCACCCTCCACCTTCGCCGCCAGAACGCGGGCGTACTCCTCCGCCGAACCCGCCATCAACGCGTTCAGCTGCTCCACACCGGCCGCGTGCACGACACCCCGGACCGGGCCGTCCACCTCCAGACCCTCCACGAGCGCACGAACCTGACCGGCATCAGCCACATCACAGGCCACAACGGACACCCGCACCGCATCGGAGCCGAGCTCGTCCGCGAGCTCCTTCGCACCAGGCGCATCAAGTCCCCGACGGCTGGTCAGCACCACGTGCTCGGCGCCTTCGGCCACCAGCCAACGCGCCACATGCGCACCCAGCGCACCCGTACCACCCGTCACCACAACCGTCCCGCGCGGACGCCAACCCTCGGAATCGGACGAGGACGGCTCGGCCGGCCGCAGGCGACGGCCATAGACACCCGCCGCACGCACGGCGACCTGGTCCTCGTCCGAGGAACCCGACAGCAGCCCCCGCACACGAGCGGCAGCCCGCTCGTCCAGCACCTCGGGAAGGTCGACCAGACCACCCCAACGCCCCGGGTGCTCCAGGGCCACGACCCGGCCCAGACCCCACACCAGGGACTGCTCCACACCCTCCGCACGCAACGCGTCCGAACGGCCGATCGACACGGCACCCTGCGTCAGCGACCACAGCGGCGCCTCGCACTCGGCATCACCCAGAGCCTGGACCAGCTCCAGCGTCCCGACCAGGCCACGCAACGACACCACACCCGTGACACCGTCCACCAGCCCGGCCACACGCCCGGCAAGCTCCACCCGGCCCTCACCCGAAGGCACGACCACAACCCGCCCGGCCAACGCACCGGCCACCCACTCGGTCAGCGGACCGTCCTCGTCCGCCACCACCAGCCACGAACCAGCCGACTCCGTCGACGCCGGCTCGGCCAACGGCTTCCAGGCGACCCGGTAACGCCACCCGTCCACCGCCGACTGCTCACGCCGACGCCTACGCCACGAAGACAGCGCCGGCAGCACAGCACCCAGCGAACCGCCCTCGACGTCCAGGGCCTCGGCCAGAGCACCCAGGTCCTCACGCTCCACCGCCGCCCAGAACTCCGCGTCGGCGGCGTCGGCTTCGGCGGTCGGGGCCGGGGACGCCGGGTCCTCGGACGGCTTCAGCCAGAACTCCTGGTGCTGGAAGGCGTACGTCGGGAGGTCCACGTTCCGGGCGCCGGTCCCGGCGAAGAACGCCGCCCACTCCACCGGTGCGCCGTGGACGTAGGCCTGGGCGGCGGCCGTCACGGCCGACTCGGCCTCGTCGCGGCCCTTGCGCAGCACCGGCACGAACACGCCGTCCTCGACGCAGTCGGCGCCCATCGCGGCCAGCACGCCGTCCGGGCCCAGTTCCACGAACCGGGACACGCCCTGCGCGTGCAGGGTGGTGACGCCGTCGGCGAAGCGGACGGCCTCGCGGACGTGCCGCACCCAGTAGTCGGGCGAGCAGAGCTCTTCCGCGGAAGCCACCTCACCCGTGAGGTTGGAGACCACGGCGAGGGTCGGGGCGGCGAAGGCAATCGACGCCAGGACGGTACGGAATTCGTCCAGCATCGGGTCCATCAGCGGCGAGTGGAACGCGTGGCTCACCGTGAGCCGCTTGGTCTTCACACCCCGCCCGGCCAGCAGACCCGCGATGGCGGTCACCGAGTCCTCGGCACCCGAGACCACGACAGAACTCGGCCCGTTGACGGCCGCGATACTCACGTCCTCGTACGCGGCGACCAGCTCGGCCACCTCCGCCTCGGAAGCCCGCACCGACAGCATCGCGCCACCCTGCGGCAGCGCCTGCATCAGCCGGCCGCGGGCGACGACCAGACGCGCCGCGTCAGAGAGGGAGAACACCCCGGCGACATGCGCGGCGGCGATCTCACCAATGGAGTGCCCGAGGAGATAGTCGGGGCGCATGCCCCAGCTCTCCACGAGCCGGAACAGCGCCACCTCGATCGCGAACAGCGCCGGCTGCGTGAACTCCGTACGGTCCAGCTCAGCAGACTCGCCGGCGAACATCACCTCCCGCAGCGAACGCCCCAACACCGGGTCGATCTCCGCACACACGGCATCCAGCGCCTCCGCGAACACCGGGAAGGCCGCATACAGCCCGCGCCCCATCCCGGCGCGCTGCGCACCCTGACCCGTGAACAGGAAACCCGTCCGGCCGGTGCGGACCGTGCCGCTGACCACGCCGGACCGTGAGCTGTCGTCGGCCACGGCCGCCAGCCCGGCGACGTGGTCGGGGCCGAGGACGACGGCACGGTGGGTGAACGCGGTGCGCGTGGTGGCCAGGGCGTGGCCGATGTCGGTGGCCGCGGGGGCGGTTGCGGTGTCGGCGAAGGCGCGGGCGAGGCGGTCGGCCTGGGCGCGCAGGGCGTCCTCGGTGCGGCCGGAGACGATCCAGGGCAGGAGGCGGTCCGGTACGGCGGGGTGGCGCGGGGCGGTGCCCGCGTCCTGCGCGGACGCGACCGGCTCGGCGGGCTCGGCGGATTCGACGGCCTCGGCGGGCGGGGCCTCTTCGAGGATGAGGTGGGCGTTGGTGCCGCTCATGCCGAACGAGGAGACGCCGGCGCGGCGCGGGCGGTCCCCCGCGGACCAGTCGCGGGCCTCGGTCAGCAGCCGGACCGCGCCGGCGCTCCAGTCGACGTGCGGGGTGGGCTCGTCCACGTGGAGGGTCTTGGGCAGCATGCCGTGCCGCAGCGCCTGGACGATCTTGATGACGCCGCCGACGCCGGCGGCGGCCTGCGTGTGGCCGATGTTGGACTTCAGCGAACCGAGGTGGAGCGGCCGGTCGTCCGGGCGGCCCTGGCCATAGGTGGCGAGGAGCGCGTCGGCCTCGATCGGGTCGCCGAGGGTGGTTCCGGTGCCGTGCGCCTCGACCACGTCCACGTCGGCGGGGGTGAGTCCGGCGCTGGTCAGCGCCTGGAGGATGACGCGCTGCTGGGAGGGGCCGTTGGGGGCGGTGAGGCCGTTGGAGGCGCCGTCCTGGTTGACGGCGGAGCCGCGGACCACGGCGAGGACCGGGTGGCCGTTCCTGCGCGCGTCGGAGAGGCGCTCCAGGACGACCACGCCGACGCCTTCGCCCCAGGCGGTGCCGTCGGCGGCGCCGGAGAACGCCTTGACGCGGCCGTCGGCGGCCAGGCCGCCCTGCTGGCTGAAGCCGAGGAAGGCGGCGGGGGTGGACATCACGGTGGCACCGCCGGCGAGGGCGAGTTCGCACTCGCCGGCCCGCAGGGCGCGGACGGCGAGGTGCATGCCGACGAGGGAGGTGGAGCAGGCCGTGTCGACGGAGACGGCGGGGCCTTCGAGGCCGAGCGCGTAGGCGATGCGGCCGGAGACGACGCTGGCGGCGGTACCGGTCAGGAAGTAGCCGGCGGTCTCGGGCGGCGCCTGCTGGAGCAGGGTCGCGTAGTCCTGGCTGGTGGTTCCGACGAAGACGCCCGTGGCGGTGCCGCGCAGCGAGGCCGGGTCGATGCCGGCGCGTTCGACGGCCTCCCAGGAGGTTTCCAGGAGGAGGCGCTGCTGGGGGTCCATGGCGAGGGCCTCGCGCGGGGAGATCCCGAAGAACGCGGCGTCGAACTCGCCGGCGTCGTGGAGGAATCCGCCCTCGCGGGTGGCGGAGGTGCCGGCGGCGGAGCCGTCGGTGCCGAGGAGCCGCTCCAGGTCCCAGCCCCGGGTACGGGGGAAGCCGGAGATGGCGTCGGTACCGTCGGCCACCAGGCGCCAGAGGTCCTCGGGGCTCTCGACGCCGCCGGCGAACCGGCAGCCCATGCCGACGACGGCGATGGGCTCCTGCTGCGCCGATTCGAGATCCTTCACCCTCTGTTTGGTCTTGGCCAGATCGGCCGTGACCCACTTGAGGTAATCCCGAAGAGTTTCTTCGTTCGCCATCCAGTACCACCCCTGGGAAACGACCAGCCAGCTCAATTAATGGAAAAGCTGCCCGATATTCGCGACGCATTCCAGTTCTCTCGTCGACCCTATTGGCGCAGCCTGTGCGGCAAATTTATGGTTCGCCGAAGCGGCCCGACAACCCCTAACAGTCCCCCTGGAAACCCCTCTAGACGGCCTTTTCGAGGGGCTCGTTCGAGCATGGGAAGTGCCGCGGTAGCACGCCGCAAGTGCGGCGCAAGAGCACGGCGGAGGCAGGACCTGACAGGGTCGGACGGGGCACGGAAAAGAAAAGGGCGCGGGGCGCCGGGAATTGAATTCCCGGCGCCCCGCGCCGCGTTCGCCTTTCGGTCCGGACGGATCAGCCGACGCGTCCCAGACCCCTGATGAAGTCGAAGAGGTCGTCGTCGCTCGCCGATGCCAGGGAGTCCACCACGGCATCCGCCTCCGCGGCGGCGTCGCGCTGCTGCTCGGCCCCGTCGGACCACTTGGCCAGCATGCCCTGGAGCCGCATCCGCACCTTGCTGCGGGTGAGCTGGTCGGGGGCGGCGCCGTCGAGCGCCGCCTCCAGGGCGTCCAGGTCGTCCAGCAGGGCCGGCCCGTCGGCGGCGGCGCCCAGCAGCTCGGACTTCAGCAGGTGGACGACGGCGGCCGGAGTCGGGTGGTCGAAGACCAGGCCGGCAGGCAGTCTGGTGCCGGTCTCCCGGGTGAGCCGGTTGCGCAGTTCCACGGCCGACAGGGAGGTGAACCCGATCTCCAGGAAGGGCCGCTGCGGGTCGAGCGCCATGGGCTCTGCCCGGCCGAGGACGTCGGCGGCGTGCCTGCCGAGCAGTTCGAGCAGGACGGCGTCCTGTCCGGCAGGGCCCTCCGCTGCGAGGCCGGCGCGCAGCTGCGCGGCGGCCCCCTCGTCCACCTGCTCGTACTCGGTGACCGACTGGCGCACCCGCTGCTGCCAGGACAGCAGCGCCGGCAGCACCTCGCGCAGCGGCCGGTCGACGTCGACGGCCAGGCTCTGGGTCAGCGACGTCAGGTCCCCGTCGTCGACGGCGTCCTCGACCGCCTCCCAGAACCGGGCGCCCACCGCCCGGCCGGACGGCTGCCGCGTCTGCTCCGGCCAGTAACGTTCGCGCTGGAACGCGTACGTCGGCAGTTCGGCCGGGGCGGCGGCCGCCCCGGCGAAGTACGCGGCCCAGTCGATCCGCGCCCCGGCCGCGTACAGCTGGGCGAGTGCCGAGACCACGGCCGCGGCGCCGTCGCGGTCGGCGCGCTGCGCGGCGACGAAGGCGCCGTCGGGCACGCATTCGGCGCCCATCGCCGACAGGACGGCGTCGGAGCCGATCTCCAGGAAGCGGGTGGCGCCCTGCGCGCGCAGGGTGCTCATGCCGTCGGCGAAGCGGACGGCCTCGCGCACGTGCCGCACCCAGTAGTCGGGGGCGCACAGCTCCGTCGCGGAGGCGGCCTTGCCGGTGACGTCGGAGACGACCGGGATGCGCGGCGCCGCGTAGGCGACCGACTCGGCGACCTTGCGGAAGTCCGCCAGCATCGGCTCCATCAGCGGGGAGTGGAAGGCGTGGGAGACGGTCAGCCGCTTGGTCTTCACCCCGCGCTCCTCGAGCTCGGCGACGATCCGCGCGACGGCCGGGCCGGCGCCCGAGAGCACGGTGGAGCGCGGGCCGTTGACGGCCGCGATGCCCACGTCCCCGTCCGCCGGGAGCAGTTCGGCGACCTCCGCCTCGGCGGCGCGCACCGAGACCATCACACCGCCCTCGGGCAGAGCCTGCATCAGCCGGCCGCGGGCGGCAACCAGGCGGGCCGCGTCCTCCAGGGAGAAGACCCCCGCGACGTGCGCGGCCGCGATCTCCCCGATGGAGTGGCCGAGGAGGTGGTCGGGCAGCACGCCCCAGCTCTCCACGAGCCGGTACAGGGCCACCTCGAAGGCGAACAGGGCGGGCTGGGTGAACCCGGTACGGTTCAGCTCGGTGGCGTCGTCCGCGAACATCACCTCGCGCAGCGGCCGCTCCAGGTACGGGTCCAGGTGCAGGCACGCCGCGTCGAGGGCCGCCGCGAAGGCGGGGAACGCGGCGTACAAATGCCGGCCCATGCCGGCCCGCTGCGCGCCCTGCCCGGCGAAGAGGAACGCGGTCCGGCCGGTGGTCGCGGTGCCGCGGACCAGTCCGGCGGCCGGTCCGCCGCCGGCGAGTGCCGCCAGGGCGTCCAGCGCGGCGGAGTGGTCCTCGACGACGACCACCGCACGGTGTTCGAAGGCGGTCCGGGTGGTGGCCAGCGCGTGCGCCACGTCCCGGACAGGCGCGGGCCGGCCGGTGAGCTGGGTGCGCAGGGCGGCCGCCTGCGCGGACAGTGCCTGCTCAGTGCGGCCGGAGAGCACCCACAGGGAGGGGGCGGTGGCGTCCGCGGCTTCCCCGGCGTCCGCCCGCGCGGGCGTGCCGGTGCCGGCGGGGGCCCCGGTGTCCCCGGCCTCCCCGGTGCCTTCGGCCGCCTCGAGGATGACGTGCGCGTTGGTGCCGCTGAAGCCGAACGAGGAGACGCCGGCCCGCCGCGGCCGCTCGCCGCCCCCGGGCCACGCCCGCTCGCCGGTCAGCAGGGCGACCGCGCCGGAGGCCCAGTCGACGTGCGGCGACGGCTCGTCGGCGTGCAGGGTGCGCGGCAGTGTGCCGTGCTCCATGGCGAGGACCATCTTGATGATGCCGGCCACACCGGCCGCCGCCTGGGTGTGTCCGATGGAGGACTTCACCGAGCCCAGCCACAGCGGCTCGCGGCCGCCGCGCTCCTGCCCGTAGGTGGCGAGGAGGGCCTGGGCCTCGATGGGGTCGCCGAGCGAGGTGCCGGTGCCGTGCGCCTCGACGGCGTCGACGTCGGCCGGGGCCAGTCCGGCGTTGGCGAGCGCCTCGCGGATGACGCGCTGCTGGGCGGGCCCGTTGGGGGCGGTGAGGCCGTTGGAGGCGCCGTCCTGGTTGACGGCGGAGCCGCGGACCACGGCGAGGACGCGGTGGCCGTTGCGCCGGGCGTCGGAGAGGCGCTCCACCAGGAGCACGCCGACGCCCTCGGACCAGCCCGTGCCGTCGGCGTCGGCGGAGAACGCCTTGACGCGGCCGTCGGCGGCGAGCCCGCCCTGCCGGGCGAACTCGATGAACGCGCCCGGCGTCGACATGACGGTGGCACCGCCGGCCAAGGCCAGGTCGCACTCGCCGCCCCGCAGCGCCTGCGCCGCCAGGTGCAGGGCCACCAGCGACGAGGAGCAGGCCGTGTCGACGGTGACCGCCGGGCCCTCCAGGCCCAGCGCGTACGAGACCCGGCCGGAGATCACGCTCGCGCCGCTGCCGGTGGCGAGGAAGCCCTCGACGCCGGTGGTCCCGGCGCCCAGCAGCAGGTTGGTGTAGTCCTGCCCGTTGGTGCCGGCGAAGACGCCGGTACGGCTGCCGCGCAGCGACGCCGGGTCGATCCCGGCCCGTTCGACGGCCTCCCAGGAGGTTTCCAGCAGCAGCCGCTGCTGGGGGTCCATGGCGAGGGCCTCGCGGGGCGAGATCCCGAAGAAGTCGGCGTCGAACTCGCCCACGGCGTCCAGGAACCCGCCGCGACGGGTGTAGGAGGCCGAGCCGTCGACGTCGTACAGCTCCTCCAGGACGTCCCAGCCGCGGTCGTCCGGGAACTCCGACAGTCCGTCGCGGCCCGATGCCAGCAGCCGCCACAGGTCCTCCGGGCCGGTGACCCCGCCCGGGAACCGGCAGGCCATGCCGACGATCGCGACGGGCTCGTCGACCGGGCCGCGCACCGCGGGCTCCGCCGCGCGCGGGCGTGCGTCCGTGGCGGCCTCCTCGAGGCCGGCCAGCAGTTCGGTGCGCACGTGCGCGGCGAGCAGGCCGGGTGTCGGGTGGTCGAAGACCAGGGTGACGGGCAGGACGAGCCCGGTGAGGGCGGTCAGCGCCTCGCGCAGCTCCACGGCGCTCAGCGAGGTGAAGCCGAGGTCGCGGAAGGCCCGGTCTTCCTCTACCTCGTCGTCCGGGCCGAGGCCCAGCACGGTGGCGACGGCGTCGCGCACGAGGTCCCAGACCGCCTGCCGCCGCTCGGCCCCACCGAGCGCGGCCAGCCGCTCCCGCAGGCCGGCTCCCTCGGCGGGCTCCTCCCCGTGCGGGCCGGGCGCGGACGCCCGGTCCTGCGCGGGGGCGGCCGCGGCGACCAGCTCGGCGAAGAGCGGGCTCGGGCGCAGGGTGGCGAACAGGCGGGTGAACCTCGCCCAGTCCGCGTCGACGACCGTCAGGTCGGCCACCGCCCCGGCCGCCGCCCCGCGCAGGACGCCCACCGCCCTGTCCGGCGCCATCGCGGTCAGGCCGCGCCGGCTCAGGTGCTCGACGGTCCCGGCGTCCGCCATGCCGCCGTCGGCCCAGGGGCCCCAGGCGACCGAGGCCGCCACCAGGCCCTGGGCGCGCCGGCGCTGGACGAGCGCGTCGAGCGCGGCGTTGGCCGCCGCGTACGCGCCCTGGCCGGCGCCGCCCCAGACGCCCGCGATCGAGGAGAAGAGGACGAACGCGTCCAGCTCGGCGGCCCGGGAGGGCTCGCTGAACAGGGCGTCCAGGTGACGGGCGCCGAGGACCTTGCCGGCCTGGACGTCTGCCAGTTCGGCCGCGTCGAGCGCGGCGAGCGCGACGGAGGCACCGGGCACACCGGCGGCGTGGACGACACCCCGGACCGGGCCGTCCTGCTCCAGACCCTCCACGAGCGCACGAACCTGACCGGCATCAGCCACATCACAGGCCACAACGGACACCCGCACCGCATCGGAGCCGAGCTCGTCCGCGAGCTCCTTCGCACCGGGCGCATCAAGTCCCCGACGGCTGGTCAGCACCACGTGCTCGGCGCCTTCGGCCACCAGCCAGCGCGCCACATGCGCACCCAGCGCACCCGTACCACCCGTCACCACAACCGTCCCGCGCGGACGCCAACCCCCCGAACCGGAGGAAGACGGCTCGGCCGGCCGCAGGCGGCGGCCGTAGACACCCGCCGCACGCACCGCGACCTGGTCCTCGTCCGAGGAACCCGACAGCAGCCCCCGCACACGAGCGGCAGCCCGCTCGTCCAGCACCTCGGGAAGGTCGACCAGACCACCCCAACGCCCCGGGTGCTCCAGGGCCACGACCCGGCCCAGACCCCACACCAGGGACTGCTCCACACCCTCCGCACGCAACGCGTCCGAACGGCCGATCGACACGGCACCCCGGGTCAGGGACCACAGCGGCGCCTCGCACTCGGCATCACCCAGAGCCTGGACCAGCTCCAGCGTCCCGACCAGACCGCGCAACGACACCACACCCGTGACACCGTCCACCAGCCCGGCCACACGCCCGGCAAGCTCCACCCGGCCCTCACCCGAAGGCACGACCACAACCCGCCCGGCCAACGCACCGGCCACCCACTCGGTCAGCGGACCGTCCTCGTCCGCCACCACCAGCCACGAACCAGCCGACTCCGTCGACGCCGGCTCGGCCAACGGCTTCCAGGCGACCCGGTAACGCCACCCGTCCACCGCCGACTGCTCACGCCGACGCCTACGCCACGAAGACAGCGCCGGCAGCACAGCACCCAGCGAACCGCCCTCGACGTCCAGGGCCTCGGCCACAGCGCCCAAGTCCTCCCGCTCCACCGCTTCCCAGAACTCCGCGTCCACCGCGTCGGTCTCGACCCCGGCCGGCTCGGCGGGAGCCTTGGCCTGCGGCCAGTAGCGCTGGTGCTGGAAGGAGTACGTCGGCAGCTGCACGTTCCGCGCGCCGGACCCGGCGAAGAAGGCCTTCCAGTCGGCCTCCGCACCGTGGGCCAGTGCCTTGGCCGCCATGCTCTTGACCGCTTCGGGCTCCGACCGGTCGCGACGCAGCGCGGGGACGAAGACCGCGGCGGCGGCGACGCATTCGGCGCCCATCGCGGACAGGACCCCGTCCGGGCCGAGCTCGACGAAGCGGGTCACGCCGAGGGCGTCCAGCGCGGCCATGCCGTCGGCGAAGCGGACCGCCTCGCGGACGTGCCGCACCCAGTACTCCGGCGAGCAGAGCTCCCCTGCCGAAGCCACCTCACCCGTGAGGTTCGAGACCACGGGGATCCGCGGTGCGGCGAACGCGACCGATTCCAGGACGGCACGGAACCCGTCCAGCATCGGGTCCATCAGCGGCGAGTGGAACGCGTGGCTGACCGTCAGCCGCTTGGTCTTCACCCCGCGCTCGCCGAGCGCGTCCGCGATGGCGGTCACGGAATCGGCTGCGCCCGAGACCACCACGGACTGCGGCCCGTTGACGGCCGCAATGCTCACGTCCTCGTACGCGGCGACCAGCTCGGCCACCTCCGCCTCAGCCGCACGCACCGACACCATCGCGCCACCCTGCGGCAGCGCCTGCATCAGCCGGCCGCGCGCGACGACCAGCCGCGCCGCGTCCGACAACGAGAACACCCCGGCCACGTGCGCGGCGGCGATCTCACCGATGGAGTGACCCATGAGGTAGCCGGGCCTCAGGCCCCAGCTCTCCACCAGCCGGAACAGGGAGACTTCGAGCGCGAACAGGGCCGGCTGCGTGAACTCGGTGCGGTCCAGCTCGGCGGAGTCCTCCGCGAACATCACCTCCCGCAGCGAACGCCCCAGCTCCGGGTCGATCTCCGCACACACCGCGTCCAGCGCCTCCGCGAACACCGGGAACGCGGCATACAGCTCCCGCCCCATCCCGGCCCGCTGCGCACCCTGACCCGTGAACAGGAACCCCGTGCGGCCGTCGTCGCTGCGGCCGGTTGCGGTGCCCGGTGCCGGGCGGCCTTCGGCCAGGGCGCGGAGGCCGTCGGTCAGCTCCTCGCGGTCGGCGCCCAGTACGACCGCCCGGTGCTCGAACGCCGTGCGCCCCGTCAGGAGCGAGTACGCGACGTCGAGCGCGACGGCCGCGGGCCGTTCGGCGAGGTGGTCGCGCAGGGCGGAGATCTGGGCCTTCAGCGCCGGTTCCGTCCTGGCCGAGACCATCCAGGGCAGCGGGACCGCCGCCCCGTCCGGGTCCGGGTCGGGGCTCCCGGCGGCGCCGGGACCCTGCTCCAGGATCGCGTGGGCGTTGGTGCCGCTGATCCCGAAGGACGACACGCCGGCCCGCCGCGGGCGGTCGCCCTGCGGCCACTCGCGCGCCTCGGTCAGCAGTTCCACCGCTCCGGCGGACCAGTCCACCTGCGGGGTGGGCTCGTCCACGTGCAGGGTCTTCGGCAGCATGCCGTGCTGCATCGCCATCACCATCTTGATCACGCCGCCGACGCCGGCCGCGGCCTGCGTGTGGCCGACATTGGATTTCAGGGAGCCGAGCCACAGCGGCTCGTCGCCGTCGCGTTCCTGCCCGTACGTGGCGAGCAGTGCCTGCGCCTCGATCGGGTCGCCGAGCTTCGTGCCGGTGCCGTGCGCCTCCACCGCGTCGACCTCGGCCGCCGACAGACCGGCGTTGGCCAGGGCCTGGCGGATCACGCGCTGCTGGGACGGGCCGTTCGGGGCGGTCAGCCCGTTGGAAGCCCCGTCCTGGTTGACGGCCGTGCCACGGACGACGGCCAGTACGCGGTGGCCGTTGCGCTCGGCGTCCGAGAGCCGCTCCAGGACCAGCATGCCCACGCCCTCGGCCCAACCCGTGCCGTCGGCTGCCGCGGCGAACGCCTTGCAGCGGCCGTCGAAGGAGAGCCCGCGCTGCTTGCTGAACTCCACGAAGGTGGACGGGGTCGCCATGACGGTGACGCCGCCCGCGAGGGCCATCGTGCACTCGCCGTTGCGCAGCGCCTGCGCCGCCCAGTGGAGGGCGACCAGGGAGGACGAGCAAGCCGTGTCAACGGTCACCGCCGGGCCCTCCAGGCCCAGGGTGTACGAGACGCGGCCGGACAGCACGCTGCCCGAGTTGCCCGTGCCCACGTAGCCTTCGAGGCCCGCGTCGCCGCCGGCGAGGACGTAGCCGGCGTAGTCGTGGTACATGAGGCCGGCGAACACGCCGGTGGCGGTGCCGCGCAGCGTCGTGGGGTCGATGCCGGCGTACTCGATGGCCTCCCAGGAGGTCTCCAGCAGCAGCCGCTGCTGGGGGTCCATGGCGAGGGCCTCGCGCGGCGAGATCCCGAAGAACGCGGCGTCGAAGTCCGCGACGTTGTCGAGGAATCCGCCCTCGCGGGTGTAGCTGGTCGCGCCCTGTCCGCCCTCGGGGTCGTAGACCTTGTCGAGGTCCCAGCCACGGTCGGTGGGGAAGGGGGAGATGCCGTCGCCGCCCTGGGCGACGAGGCGCCAGAGGTCCTCGGGGCTGGTGACGCCGCCGGGGTAGCGGCAGCTCATGCCCACGATCGCGATGGGCTCGTCCGCGCCGATGGCGTTGCCGGCCGGCACGGGGGTCGCCCGTGCCGCGAGCGGCTCGTCCGCGTCTCCGAGGAGCTCGCCGCGCACGTACTCGGCCAGGACCGACGGCGTCGGGTAGTCGAAGACGAGCGTGGCCGGCAGGCGCAGGCCGGTGGCCGTGTTGAGCCGGTTGCGCAGTTCCACGGCGGTCAACGAGTCGAAGCCGAGCTCCGTGAACGGCCGGTCCGCACCCACCCGGGCGGGGGAACCGTGGCCGAGTACGGCCGCGGCGTGCGTCCGCACCAGCTCCAGGACCGCCCCGGACCGCTCCTCGGTGGGCAGGGCCACGAGTCGGTCGACCAGCGTGGACGATCCGTTCACCGCCGCGGAGGCGGTGCGCCGTGCGGGGGCGGGGACCAGGCCGCGGAGGACCGGGGCCACGCCCGCCGAAGCGGCCAGCGCCCGCATCCGGGCCAGGTCCAGCCGGACCGGCACCAGCGCCGGCTCGAGGCCGCCGACGGTCGCGTCCAGCAAGGCCAGACCCGTCACGACCGGGATGGGCAGTACGCCGCCGCGCGACATGCGCTCGACATCGGCCGAGGTCAGCGAGGCACCCATGCCCGCCGTCTCCTCCCACAGGCCCCAGGCCAGGGAGGTGGCAGGGAGGCCCAGGCCGTGGCGGTGGGCGGCGAGGGCGTCGAGGAACGCGTTGGCCGCCGCGTAGTTGGCCTGGCCGGCACCACCGAAGACACCGGCTGCGGAGGAGAACAGGACGAAGGCGTCCAGGTCCGCGTCACGGGTCAGTTCGTGGAGGTGCCAGGCCGCGTCGACCTTGGCCCGCAGGACCTTCGAGAGCCGTTCGGGGGTCAGAGAGGCGATGGTCCCGTCGTCGACCACACCGGCGGCGTGGACGACCGCCTTCACGGGATGGGCGGCCAGCAGGGAAGCCAGAGCCTCCCGGTCGGAAACGTCACAGGCCGCGACGGTCACCGACGCGCCCAGCTCCTCCAGCTCGCCGCGCAGCTCGTCAGCACCCGGAGCGTCCAGGCCCCGCCGGCTGACCAGCACCAGATCCCGCACCCCGTGCCCGGTCACCAGATGCCGGGCCACCACAGCACCCAGACCACCCGTACCACCGGTCACCAACACCGGACCCGCACCGAAACCACCGGCATCCGCAGTCCCCTGGGCCGCCCGCACCAGACGCGGCACGAGCACCCGCCCGTCCCGGACGGCCACCTGCTGCTCACCGGAGGCGACGACCGAGGCGATCAGCCCTGCCGTCAGCGCGTCACGGTCGTCCACATCCACCAGGACGAACCGGCCCGCACCCTCCGACTGGGCGGAGCGCACCAGACCCCACACGACGGACGCCGCCACATCGGCGACCTCCGCCCCACCGGCGGCCACGGCACCCCGCGTCACCAGCACCAGGGCCCGGTCCTCCTCCGCCCAGCCCCGCACCAGCTCCAGGGCCCGCGACGCCACCGCGAACGCGGCCCCAGGCACCTCGACGTCGACATCAGACGTCAGGTCGACCACGACCATGTCAGCGTCGTCCTGGGCATCGGCCACGGCCACCGGGCTCCAGTCGAGCCGGAACAGGGAGTCCCGTTCCACGCCGCCGGACGCCGCCGCCACCTGACCGTCGACCGGCCGCAGCACCAGCGAATCCACCACGAGGACCGGCTCACCGGCACCATCCGCAACGGCCAGCGACACCGCACCCGTACCCGCGGGCGTCAGACGCACCCGCAGCTGCGAGGCACCGGCGGCGCGCAGGGACACACCCGACCAGGCGAACGGCAGCCAGCCACCCGCGCCTTCGTGCGGGAGCAGACCGCCCACGCCCAAGGCGTGGAGGGCAGCGTCCAGCAGCGCCGGGTGCAGACCGTAGCGGCCGGCCTCGGCCGCCGCGTCCTCGGGCAGCGCGACGTCTGCGAAGACCTCGTCGCCCGAACGCCAGACCGCCCTCAGCCCCTGGAAGGCGCCTCCGTACGCGAATCCGGCCTCGGCGAGGCGCTCGTACAGCCCCTCCACCGGGACCTCGGCCGCACCGGCCGGCGGCCACGCCGACAGGTCCATGCCCGCAACGGGCTCCTCGGCGCCCACCACACCCGAGGCGTGGCGCTGCCACGGCTCGTCGAACTCCCCCGCGTCCGGGCGGGAGAAGAAGTCCACCGACCGCAGACCAGCCTCGTCCGCGCCACCCACCACGACCTGCACCTGGACACCACCGGACTCCGGCAGCACCAACGGCGCCTCGATCGTCAGCTCCACCAGCCGGCCGCAGCCCACCTGGTCACCGGCCCGCACCGCCAACTCCACGAACGCCGTCCCCGGCAGGATCACCTTCCCGCCGACCGCGTGCCCCGCCAGCCAGGCGGGGTCGTCGTGCCCGATCCGGCCGGTGAACAGGCAGCCGCCACCTTCCGCGAGGGTCACGGCCGCTCCCAGCAGCGGGTGTTCCGCCGCTCCGAGTCCCAGACCGGCGGCGTCGGCGACCTTCGGGGTCGCCTTGCGCGGCCAGAAGCGCTCGCGCTGGAAGGCGTACGTCGGCAGCTCGACGAGCCCGGCGCTCGAACCCGCGAAGAAAGCCGGCCAGTCCGCCGACGCACCGTTCACGTATCCCTGCGCGAGGGCCGACACCACGGACTCGGCTTCCGGCCGTCCCTTGCGCAGGGCGGGGACGAAGAGCGCGGCGGCATCGACACACTCGGCGCCCATGGCGGAGAGCACGCCGTCGGGACCGAGCTCGACGAACCGGGTCACGCCCTGCTTGTGCAGGGTGGCGACACCGTCGGCGAAGCGGACCGCCTCGCGGACGTGGCACACCCAGTACTCGGGCGAGCAGAGCTCCCCTGCCGAAGCCACCTCACCCGTGAGGTTGGAGACCACGGGGAGGGAAGGCGCGGCGAACGCGACCGATCCCAACACGGCACGGAACTCGTCCAGCATCGGGTCCATCAGCGGCGAGTGGAACGCGTGGCTCACCGTCAGCCGCTTGGTCTTCACCCCGCGCTCGGCCAGCACACCCGCAACAGCGGTCACCGAGTCTTCGGCACCCGAGATCACGACAGAACTCGGCCCGTTGACGGCCGCGATGCTCACGTCTGCGTGCGAGGCGACCAGCTCGGCGACCTCCGCCTCGGAGGCGCGTACGGAGACCATGGCACCACCGGCCGGCAGCGCCTGCATCAGACGACCACGCGCGACGACCAGCCGCGCCGCGTCGGAGAGGGAGAACACCCCCGCCACGTGCGCAGCAGCGATCTCACCGATGGAGTGACCCAGCAGATAGTCGGACTTCAGACCCCAGCTCTCCACCAGCCGGAACAGCGCCACCTCGATGGCAAACAGGGCCGGCTGCGTGAACTCCGTACGGTCCAGCTCAGCAGACTCGCCTGCAAACATCACCTCCCGCAGCGAACGCCCCAGCCCCGGATCGATCTCCGCACACACGGCATCCAGCGCCTCCGCGAACACCGGGAAGGCGGCATACAGCTCGCGCCCCATCCCCGCCCGCTGCGCACCCTGACCCGTGAAGAGGAAACCCGTCTTGCCGGGCGTCACCACGCCCTGGACAACCCCCTCGGCCGCCTCGCCCCGCGCGAGCGCCTCCAGCGCCCCCCGGTGGTCCGGGCCGAGGACGACCGCCCGGTGCTCGAAGGCCGTACGCGTCACGCCCAGCGCATGGGCGACGTCCAGGTCGGCCGTGTCGTCGGCGATGGCCGACCGCAGTCGGGCGGCCTGGCCGCGCAGGGCGGCTTCCGACCGGCCGGAGACGGTCCAGGGGAGGACCGGGAGCACGTGGGCGGATCCACCAGCCGACTGCTCGGCCCGTTCCGGGGCCTGCTCCAGGACGGCGTGGGCGTTGGTGCCGCTGAAGCCGAACGAGGAGACGGCCGCGCGGCGCGGACGGCCGGTCCGCGGCCATTCCCGCTGCTCGGTGAGGAGTTCCACCGCGCCCGCTTCCCAGTCGATCTGCGGGGAGGGCTCGTCGACGTGCAGGGTGCGCGGCAGGACGCCGTGCTGCATCGCCATGACCATCTTGATCACACCGCCGACACCGGCGGCGGCCTGCGTGTGACCGATGTTCGACTTGAGCGAGCCGAGCCACAGCGGCTCCTCGCCGCCGCGCTCCTGCCCGTACGTGGCCAGCAGCGCCTGCGCCTCGATCGGGTCGCCCAACGTCGTACCGGTGCCGTGCGCCTCGACGGCGTCCACCTCGGCGGGGCTGAGCCTCGCGTTGGCGAGGGCCTGGCGGATGACGCGCTGCTGGGACGGACCGTTCGGGGCGGTCAGGCCGTTGCTCGCACCGTCCTGGTTGACGGCCGTGCCACGGACGACGGCCAGTACGCGGTGGCCGTTGCGCTCGGCGTCCGACAGGCGTTCCAGGACCAGCATGCCCACGCCCTCGGACCAGCCCGTGCCGTCCGCGGCGCCCGCGAAGGACTTGCAGCGGCCGTCGGGGGCGAGCCCCTGCTGGCGGCTGAAGTCGATGAACGCCGTCGGCGTGGACATGATCGTGGCACCGCCCGCGAGGGCCATCGTGCACTCACCGCTGCGCAGCGCCTGCGCAGCGAGGTGCAGGGCCACGAGCGAGGAGGAGCACGCGGTGTCGACGGTGACGGCCGGGCCCTCGAAGCCGAAGGAGTACGAGACGCGGCCCGAGGCGACGCTGCCCGCGGTGCCGATGCCGAGGTATCCGGCGGCGTCCTCGGCGCTGGAGCCGAGGAGCGAGGCGTAGTCGTTGTACATCACGCCGGTGAAGACGCCGGTCGCGCTGCCGCGCAGGGTGGCGGGGGCGATGCCGGCCCGTTCGATCGCTTCCCAGGAGGTTTCCAGCAGCAGCCGGTGCTGGGGGTCCATGGCGAGGGCCTCGCGCGGCGAGATCCCGAAGAACTCCGGGTCGAACTCGCCGACGTTCGCGAGGAAGCCGCCCTCGCGGGTGTAGCTGGTGGCCCCGTCCCGGGCGTCCGGGTCGTAGAGGGCATCGCCGTTCCAGCCACGGTCGGTGGGGAAGACGGTGATGCCGTCGCCGCCCTGGGCGACGAGGCGCCAGAGGTCCTCGGGGCTGGTGACGCCGCCGGGGTAGCGGCAGCTCATGCCCACGATCGCGATGGGCTCGTCCGCGCCGATGACGGCCGGCGCCGCGGCCGACTGCGCCGGGGCGGAGGCCTCCGCGTCCCCGACGAGCTCGCCGCGCACGTACTCGGCGAGCACCGCCGGGGTCGGGTAGTCGAAGACGAGCGTGGCCGGCAGGCGCAGGCCGGTGGCCGTGTTGAGCCGGTTGCGCAGTTCCACGGCGGTCAGCGAGTCGAAGCCGAGCTCGGTGAAGGCGTGGTGGAGCTCGATCCCCTGCGGGGAGGCGTGGCCCAGCACGGCCGCGACGTCGGCGCGGACCAGGTCCGCGACCGTTTCGAGCTGCTGTGCGGGCGGCAGGGCCGCCAGGCGGCGACCGAGGCCGCCCCGTGCTCCCGCAGCGGACGCCGTGCGCCGTGCGGGGGCGGGGACCAGGCCGCGGAAGACCGGGGCCACGCCCGCCGAAGCGGCCAGCGCCCGCATCCGGGCCAGGTCCAGCCGCAGCGGCACCAGCGCCGGCTCCGGACCGCCGACGGTCGCGTCCAGCAAGGCCAGACCCGTCACGACCGGGATGGGCAGTACGCCGCCGCGCGACATGCGCTCGACATCGGCCGAGGTCAGCGAGGCACCCATGCCCGCCGTCTCCTCCCACAGGCCCCAGGCCAGGGAGGTGGCGGCGAGGCCCAGCCCATGGCGATGGGCGGCGAGGGCGTCGAGGAAGGAGTTCGCGGCCGCGTAGTTGGCCTGTCCCGCACCACCGAGCACACCGGCGGCGGAGGAGAAGAGCACGAACGCGTCCAGATCCAGGCCGGCGGTGAGCTCGTGCAGGTGCCAGGCCGCGTCGACCTTCACCCGCAGCACCGTGGCAAGCCGTTCCGGGGTGAGCGACGAGACCACGCCGTCGTCCACGACACCGGCGGCGTGCACGACCGCCTTCACGGGGTGGGCGGCCAGCAGGGAAGCCAGAGCCTCCCGGTCGGAGACGTCACAGGCCGCGACGGTCACCGACGCGCCCAGCTCCTCCAGCTCGCCGCGCAACTCCCCGGCACCCGGAGCGTCGATTCCGCGCCGGCTGACCAGCACCAGATCCCGCACCCCGTGCCCGGTCACCAGATGCCGGGCCACCACAGCACCCAGACCACCCGTACCACCGGTCACCAACACCGGACCCGCACCGAACCCACCGGCGTTCGGTGCACTCTGAGCCGCCCGCACCAGACGCGGCACGAGCACCCGCCCCTCACGCAACGCCGCCTGGCCCTCGCCCGAGGCGACGACCGAGGCGATCAGCTCCGGCGTCAGCGCGTCCCGGTCGTCCACATCCACCAGGACGAACCGGCCCGCACCCTCCGACTGGGCGGAGCGCACCAGGCCCCACACGACGGACGCCGCCACATCGGCGACCTCCGCCCCACCGGCGGCCACGGCACCCCGCGTCACCAGCACCAGGGCCCGGTCCTCCTCCGCCCAGCCCCGCACCAGCTCCAGGGCCCGCGACGCCACCGCGAACGCCGCCCCAGGCACCTCGACGTCGACGTCAGACGTCAGGTCGACCAGGACGACGTCGGCTTCGTCAACGACGGCCGCCGCCATCGGCGCAGGGCTCCAGTCGAGCCGGAACAGGGAGTCCCGTTCCACGCCGCCGGACGCCGCCGCCACCTGGCCCTCGACCGGCCGCAGCACCAGCGAATCCACCACGAGGACCGGCTCACCGGCACCATCCGCAACGGCCAGCGACACCGCACCCGTACCCGCAGGCGTCAGACGCACCCGCAGCCGGGAGGCGCCGGAGGCCGCCAGCGTCACACCGGACCAGGTGAACGGCAGCCAGCCGCCCGTACCCTCGTCCGGAAGCAGTCCGCCCACGCCCACGGCGTGCAGGGCCGCATCGAGCAGCGCCGGGTGCAGACCGAACCGGCCCGCCTCCCCCGCCGCGTCCTCGGGCAGCGCGACCTCAGCGAACACCTCGTCCCCGGACCGCCACACCGCCCGCAGCCCCTGGAAGGCACTCCCGTACGCGAACCCGGCCTCGGCCAGGTGTGCGTACAGCCCCTCCACGGGAACCTCGGCGGCACCGGCCGGCGGCCAGGCCTCCAGTGAGAACGACGGCAGTTCCGCCACGGCGCTCAGGGCGCCCGAGGCGTGGCGCTGCCACGGTTCGCCGAACTCCCCCGCGTCCGGGCGGGAGAAGAAGTCCACCGACCGCAGACCAGCCTCGTCCGCGCCACCCACCACGACCTGCACCTGGACACCACCGGACTCCGGCAGCACCAACGGCGCCTCGATCGTCAGCTCCACCAGCCGGCCGCAGCCCACCTGGTCACCGGCCCGCACCGCCAACTCCACGAACGCCGTCCCCGGCAGGATCACCGTCCCGCCGACCACGTGCCCCGCCAGCCACGGGTGCGACAGCACGGACAGCCGACCGGTCAGCAGCACCTCGTCACCACCGGCCACGGAGACCGCGGCGCCCACCAGCGGGTGGACGGCGGGACTCAAACCAGCCGAGGCGACGTTGGCGGAGCCTCCGCGCGACTTCAGCCAGTAGTGCTGGTGCTGGAAGGCGTACGTGGGCAGGTCGACCCGGCGCGTGCCGCTGCCGATACCGGTCGCGGCGAAGTACGCGGACCAGTCCGCCGGCACGCCGTACGCGTACGCCTGCCCCAGAGCGGCGACGGCCGCTTCGGCCTCGTCACGGTCCTTGCGCAGCACCGGCACGAACACGCCGTCGCCGACGCAGTCGGCGCCCATCGCGGACAGCACGCCGTCGGGGCCCAGCTCGACGAACCGGGTGACGCCCTCCGCTTCCAGGGCAGCCATGCCGTCCGCGAACCGGACCGCCTCGCGGACGTGCCGCACCCAGTACTCGGGCGAGCAGAGCTCTTCCGCGGAAGCCACCTCACCCGTGAGGTTGGAGACCACGGGGAGGGTCGGGGCGGTGAAGGCAACCGCGTCCAGCACCGTGCGGAACTCGTCCAGCATCGGGTCCATCAGCGGCGAGTGGAACGCGTGGCTCACCGTCAGCCGCTTGGTCTTCACACCCCGCCCGGCCAGCAGACCCGCGATGGCGGTCACCGAGTCCTCGGCACCCGAGACCACCACGGACTTCGGCCCGTTGACGGCCGCAATACTCACGTCCTCGTACGCGGCGACCAGCTCGGCCACCTCCGCCTCGGCAGCACGCACCGACACCATCGCACCACCAGCCGGCAGCGCCTGCATCAGCCGACCACGCGCGACGACCAGCCGCGCCGCGTCGGAGAGGGAGAACACCCCCGCCCCATGCGCGGCGACGATCTCACCAATGGAGTGACCCAGCAGATAGTCGGGCTTCAAGCCCCAGCTCTCCACGAGCCGGAACAGCGCCACCTCGATCGCGAACAGCGCCGGCTGCGTGAACTCCGTACGGTCCAGCTCAGCAGACTCGGCTGCAAACATCACCTCCCGCAGCGAACGGCCCAACACCGGGTCGATCTCCGCACACACGGCATCCAGCGCCTCCGCGAACACCGGGAAGGCCGCATACAGCTCGCGCCCCATCCCGGCCCGCTGCGCACCCTGACCCGTGAACAGGAAACCCGTCAGACCCGGGACCACCGCACCACGCACCACGCCCGGCGCGGACTCGCCGCGTGCCAGCGCCTCCAGGCCCGCCACCGGGTCGGCGCCCAGGACCACGGCCCGGTGCTCGAAGGTCGCACGGGTGGTCGCCAAGGCGTACGCGGCGTCCGGCGCGGGCACCTCGGCGCCGCCGCCGGAGACGAACGCGGCCAGTCGGTCCGCCTGGGCGGCGAGGGCCTCGGGCGTGCGGCCGGACACCACCCACGGCACCGGGGTACCGACGGGGGTCGAAGCCGGAACCGGAGCCGGAACCGGAACAGGCCCCGGGTCCGACGGCGGCTCCTCCAGGACCACGTGGGCATTGGTGCCGCTGATGCCGAACGACGAGACGCCGGCCCGGCGCGGACGGCCGGTCTCCGGCCACTCCCGCTCCTCGGTCAGCAGTTCCACCGCTCCGGCGGACCACTCCACCTGCGGGGTGGGCTCGTCCACGTGCAGGGTGCGCGGCAGGACGCCGTGGCGCATCGCCTGGACCATCTTGATCACGCCGCCGACACCCGCCGCGGCCTGCGTGTGGCCGATGTTCGACTTCAGCGAGCCGAGCCACAGCGGCTCCCCGCCGAAGCGCTCCTGCCCGTACGTCGCCAGCAGCGCCTGCGCCTCGATCGGGTCGCCCAGCGTCGTACCGGTGCCGTGCGCCTCCACCGCGTCGACCTCGGCCGCCGACAGGCCGGCGTTGGCCAGGGCCTGGCGGATGACGCGCTGCTGCGAGGGCCCGTTGGGGGCGGTCAGCCCGTTGGAGGCCCCGTCCTGGTTGACGGCCGTGCCGCGGACGACGGCGAGGACCTGGTGGCCGTTCCTGCGCGCGTCGGAAAGGCGCTCCAGGACGAGCATGCCCACGCCCTCGGACCAGCCCGTGCCGTCCGCGGATGACGAGAAGGACTTGCAGCGGCCGTCCTCGGCGAGGCCGCGCTGCTTGCTGAACTCCACGAAGGTGGACGGGCTGGCCATGACGGTGACGCCGCCGGCGAGGGCCATCGTGCACTCGCCGTTGCGCAGGGCCTGGGCGGCCCAGTGCAGGGCGACCAGCGACGAGGAGCAGGCGGTGTCGACGGTGACGGCCGGGCCCTCCAGGCCCAGGGTGTAGGCGACGCGGCCGGACAGCACGCTGCCCGAGTTGCCTGTGCCCAGGTAGCCCTCCACGCCTTCGGGAACGGATTCGAGGCGGCCCGCGTAGTCGTGGTACATCAGGCCCGCGAAGACGCCGGTGGCGCTGCCGCGCAGGCCGGTGGGGTCGATGCCGGCGTACTCGAAAGCCTCCCAGGAGGCTTCGAGGAGGAGCCGCTGCTGCGGGTCCATGGCGAGGGCCTCGCGCGGCGAGATGCCGAAGAAGGCGGCGTCGAACGCGGCGGCCTCGTGCAGGAAGCCGCCCTCGCGGACGTATGAGGATCCCGGTCGGTCCGGGTCCTGGTCGAAGAGGCGGTCGAGGTCCCAGCCCCGGTCGGTGGGGAAGGCGGTGATGCCGTCGCCGCCCTCGGCGACGAGCCGCCACAGGTCCTCGGGGCCGGCCACTCCGCCGGGGTAGCGGCAGCTCATGCCGACGATCGCGATCGGTTCGTCGGAGGCGGGGCCGGAGCCGTGGCCGACGGCCGCGGCGGCCGGTGCGGTGCCGGCGGCGTCGTCACCCGCGACTTCGGCGCGGACGAACTCGACCAGTGCCTCGGGGGTGGGGTAGTCGAAGACGAGCGTGGCGGGGAGCCTCAGTCCTGTGGCCCCATTCAGCCGGTTGCGCAGTTCGACGGCGGTCAGCGAGTCGAAGCCGAGCTCGGTGAAGGCGCGGTCGAGGCCGATCCGGGAGCCGGAGGCGTGGCCGAGTACGTCGGCGACGTTCGCCCGCACCAACTCGGCGACCAGCTTGCGCTGTTCGTCCGCCGACAGCCCGGCGAGACGCTGGCCGAGCGCGGATTCGGCGCCCTGCCGGCGGGCGGTGCGGCGGGCCGGGACGCGGACGAGGCCGCGCAGCAGTCCGGGCACGCCGTTCGCACCGGCCTGGGCGCGCAGCACCGCGAGGTCGAGGTGAATCGGGAGGAGGGCGGCCGCGTCGGAGGAGGCACCCGCGTCGAAGAGGGCCAGGCCCTCCTGCGGGGACAGCGGGGGCATGCCGGCCCGGGCCAGCCGGTCGAGGTCGTCCTGTCCCATGCGGGCGGCCATGCCGCCCTCGGCCCAGGGGCCCCAGGCGAGGGAGGTGGCGGGGAGTCCGAGGCCGTGGCGGTGGGCGGCGAGGGCGTCGAGGAAGGCGTTGGCCGCCGCGTAGTTGGCCTGGCCCGGGCTGCCGAGCACACCGGCGGCGGAGGAGAACAGGACGAAGGCGTCCAGGTCCGCGTCACGGGTCAGCTCGTGGAGGTGCCAGGCCGCGTCGACCTTCACCCGCAGCACCGTGGCAAGCCGTTCCGGGGTGAGCGACGAGACCACGCCGTCGTCCACGACACCGGCGGCGTGCACGACCGCCTTCACGGGGTGGGCGGCCAGCAGGGAAGCCAGAGCCTCCCGGTCGGAGACGTCACAGGCCGCGACGGTCACGGCCGCGCCCAGCTCCTCCAGCTCGCCGCGCAGCTCGTCAGCACCCGGGGCGTCCAGGCCCCGCCGGCTGACCAGCACGAGGTCCCGTACGCCGTGCCCGGTCACCAGGTGCCGGGCCACCACAGCACCCAGACCACCCGTACCGCCGGTCACCAGCACCGGACCCGTACCGAAACCGCCGGCAGCCTGGGCGTTCTGGGCCGCCCGCACCAGGCGCGGCGCGAGCACGCGCCCGTCCCGGACGGCCACCTGCTGCTCACCCGAGGCGACCAGCGCGGCCACCAGCTCCGGCGTCAGCGCGTCCCGGTCGTCCACATCGACGAGAACGAACCGGCCCGCACCCTCCGACTGGGCGGAGCGCACCAGGCCCCACACCACCGAAGCCGCCACATCCGCGATGTCGGAGTCATTCCCGGCGGCCACGGCACCCCGCGTCACCAGGACCACGGTCCGGTCCTCGTCCGCCCAGTCCTGCACCAGCTCCAGGGCCCGCGAGGCCACGGCGAACGCGGCCTCGGGCACGGCGGTGCCGTCGTCGGGGGATGCGAGGTCGACGAGGACGGCGTCCCCGTCATCGCCCGGGACGGGCAGGGACACCGGGCTCCAGTCCAGCTGGAACAGGGAGTCCCGGTCCACGCCGCCGGACGCCGCCGCCACCTGGCCGTCGACCGGCCGCAGCACCAGCGAATCCACCACGAGGACCGGCTCACCCGCACCATCGGCGACGGCCAGCGACACAGCACCCGTGCCCGCAGGCGACAGACGCACCCGCAGCTGCGAGGCACCGGCGGCGCGCAGGGACACGCCCGACCAGGCGAACGGCAGGTGTCCGCCCGAGGAGGTGCGGCCCTGCTCCGGGGTGTCGCCACCGCCGCCGGCCAGTACCAGGGCGTGGAGAGCCGCGTCGAGGAGCGCGGGGTGGAGGCCGAACCGGCCGGCCTCGCCCGCCGCTTCCTCGGGCAGCGCGACCTCCGCGAACACTTCGTCCCCGGAGCGCCACACCGACGTCAGGCCGCGGAAGAGCGGCCCGTACACGAATCCGGCCTCGGCGAGGCGCTCGTACAGCCCCTCCACCGGGACCTCGGCCGCACCGGCCGGCGGCCACGCCGACAGGTCCATGCCCGCAACGGGCTCCTCGGCGCCCACCACACCCGAGGCGTGGCGCTGCCACGGCTCGTCGAACTCCCCCGCGTCCGGGCGGGAGAAGAAGTCCACCGACCGCAGACCACCTTCGTCCGCGGCACCCACCACGACCTGCACCTGGACACCACCGGACTCCGGCAGCACCAACGGCGCCTCGATCGTCAACTCCACCAGCCGACCGCAGCCCACCTGGTCACCGGCCCGCACCGCCAACTCCACGAACGCCGTCCCCGGTACCAGGACCGAGCCCAGGACCGCGTGTTCGGCGAGCCAGGGGTGCGTGCGGACCGACAGGCGGCCCGTGAGGAGTGCGCCGTCGCCGCTGGCGACGGAGACCGCCGCGCCGAGCAGGGGGTGGACGGCGGGGCTGAGCCCCAGGCCGCCGGCGTCGGCGGCCGCGCCGGCGCCCGCCTTGGGCCAGTAGCGCTGGTGCTGGAAGGCGTACGTCGGGAGTTCGACGTGGCGCACCGCCGCCGGGTCGGAGCCGGTGAACAGGGCGGTCCAGTCGACGGTGACGCCGTGGACGTGGGCCTGGGCGAGGGCGGCGACGGCCGCTTCGGCCTCGTCTCGGTCCTTGCGCAGCACGGGCACGAACACGCCGTCGCCGACGCAGTCGGCGCCCATCGCGGACAGCACTCCGTCAGGGCCGAGCTCGACGAACCGGGTGACGCCCTCCGCTTCCAGGGCGGCCATGCCGTCGGCGAAGCGGACCGCCTCGCGGACGTGGCGCACCCAGTACTCGGGCGAGCAGAGCTCTTCCCCGGAAGCCACCTCACCCGTCAGGTTCGAGACCACGGGGAGGGAAGGCGCGGCGAACGCGACCGATCCCAACACGGCACGGAACTCGTCCAGCATCGGGTCCATCAGCGGCGAGTGGAACGCGTGGCTCACCGTCAGCCGCTTGGTCTTCACCCCGCGCTCGCCGAGCGCGTCCGCGATGGCGGTCACGGAATCGGCCGCACCCGAGATCACCACGGAGGAAGGCCCGTTGACGGCCGCGATGCTCACGTCCTCGTACGCGGCGACCAGCTCGGCCACCTCCGCCTCAGCCGCACGCACCGACACCATCGCACCACCAGCCGGCAGCGCCTGCATCAGCCGACCACGGGCGACGACCAGCCGCACCGCATCAGCCAGCGAGAACACCCCCGCCACATGCGCAGCAGCGATCTCACCCACCGAATGCCCGAGCAGGTAATCAGCCCGCACACCCCAGCTCTCCACGAGCCGGAACAGCGCCACCTCGATCGCGAACAGCGCCGGCTGCGTGAACTCCGTACGGTCCAGCTCAGCGGAGTCCTCCGCGAACATCACCTCGCGCAGCGGCCTGTCCAGCTCAGGGTCGGCGTGGGCGCACACGGCGTCCAGCGCCTGCGCGAACACCGGGAACGCGGCATACAGCTCGCGCCCCATCCCGGCCCGCTGCGCACCCTGACCCGTGAACAGGAAACCCGTCAGGCCCGGGAGCGCCGCGCCGCGCACCACGCCCGGCGCGGACTCGCCGCGTGCCAGCGCCTCCAGGCCCGCCACCGGGTCGGCGCCCAGGACCACGGCCCGGTGCTCGAAGGCGGTGCGGGAGGCGGTGAGGGCGTGGGCGGTGTCGCGTTCGCCGATGCCGGCACCGGGGCCTGCGGCGAACGCGGCGAGGCGTCCGGCCTGGGCGGCCAGTGCCTCCGGCGTACGGCCGGACACCACCCACGGCACCACCGGCAGCGGAGCGAGGGCGGCCGCAGCCGGCTCGGCCACCGGAGCGGTCTCGGGTGCCTGTTCGAGGATCACGTGGGCATTGGTGCCGCTGATGCCGAACGAGGAGACGCCGGCCCGGCGCGCGTGCCCGGTCTCGGGCCAGTCGCGGGCCTGCGTCAGCAGTTCGACCGCACCCGCCGACCAGTCGACCTGCGGGGTCGGGTCGCCGACGTGCAGAGTGGGCGGCAGGATGCCGTGCCGGATCGCCTGGACCATCTTGATGACACCGGCGACACCGGCGGCGGCGGCCGGGTGGCCGATGTTCGACTTGATGGAGCCGAGCCACAGCGGCTCGTCGCCGGAACGTTCCTGCCCGTAGGTGGCCAGCAGCGCCTGCGCCTCGATCGGGTCGCCCAGCGTGGTACCGGTGCCGTGCGCCTCCACCGCGTCGACCTCGGCCGCCGACAGGCCGGCGTTGGCCAGGGCCGCGCGGATGACGCGCTGCTGGGACGGGCCGTTGGGGGCGGTCAGTCCGTTGGAGGCGCCGTCCTGGTTGACGGCGGAGCCGCGGACGACGGCGAGGACGGGGTGGCCGTGGGCGCGGGCGTCGGAGAGCCGCTCCAGGAGGAGCATGCCGACGCCCTCGCCCCAGCCGGTGCCGTCGGCGTCGGCGGAGAACGGCTTGCAGCGGCCGTCCTCGGCGAGGCCGCGCTGGCGGGAGAACTCCACGAAGGCGGTGGGGGTGGGCATGACGGCGACACCGCCGGCGAGGGCCATCGTGCACTCGCCGTTGCGCAGGGCCTGGGCGGCCCAGTGCAGGGCGACCAGGGACGAGGAGCAGGCGGTGTCGATGGTGACCGCGGGACCCTCGAGGCCGAGGACGTAGGAGACGCGGCCGGACATGACGCTGGTGGCGGTGCCGGTCAGCAGGTGGCCGTCGGCGCCCTCGACGCTCTGGCGGACCCCGGCGCCGTAGCCGGAGGAGGAGCCGCCGGCGAAGACGCCGGTGCGGCTGCCGCGCAGCGTGGCGGGGTCGATGCCGGCGCGTTCGACGGCCTCCCAGGAGGCTTCCAGCAGCAGCCGCTGCTGGGGGTCCATGGCGAGGGCCTCGCGGGGGGAGATCCCGAAGAAGTCGGCGTCGAAGTCGGCGATGCCGGGCAGGAAGCCGCCGTGCCGGGTGTAGCTGGTGCCCTGGTGGTCGGGGTCGGGGTGGTAGAGCGCCTCGACGTCCCAGCCCCGGTCGGTGGGGAAGGCGGTGATGCCGTCTCGGCCTTCGGCGACGAGGTTCCACAGGTCGTCGGGGCCGGCTACGCCGCCCGGGTAGCGGCAGCTCATGGCGACGATGGCGATGAGGTCGTCGTCTCCTTCGCCGGCCGGGCGGGCCGGCATGGCCGAGCGGTCCGCGGCCGGGTCGGACGCCGTGTCGTCGGTGACGAGTTCGCCGCGGAGGTGTTCGGCCAGGGCGGCCGGGGTGGGATGGTCGAAGACGAGGGTGCCGGGGAGGGTGAGGCCGGTCTCGGCGCCCAGCAGGTTGCGCAGTTCGACGGCGGTGAGGGAGTCGAAGCCCATCTCGCGGAAGGCGCGGTCGACGTGGACGGCGTCGGCGGAGGCGTGGCCGAGGACGGCACGGGCCTGGGCGCGTACCAGGTCGAGGAGGAGCCGGGACTGTTCCGCGGGGGTGCGGGCGGCCAGCTTGCGGCGCAGCTCGGCGGCGGTGTCCGTGGCGGCGGAGGCGGTGTCCCGGGCGGGGCCGGCGGCCCCGGTGGTCTGGGCGGTGAGCGCCTCGGGGACGCCGGCGAGGAACGGGCGGGGTCCGGCGGCGGTGAAGCCGGGGACGAACGCGGCCCAGTCGACGTCGGCGACCGCGGTGTGGGGGGTGTCGTCGGCGAGGGCCTGGCGCAGGGCGGCGACGGCGAGGTCGGGGGCCATGACGGGCAGGCCCTGGCGGCGCAGCCGGTCCTCGTCGCCGGCCGCCATGCCGCCCTCGGCCCAGGGGCCCCAGGAGACGGCGGTGGCGGTCAGCCCGCGGCTGCGGCGGTGCAGGGCGAGGGCGTCGAGGTGCGCGTTGGCGGCGGCGTAGCCGGCCTGGCCGCCGCTGCCCCAGACGCCGGAGATGGAGGAGAACAGGACGAACGCGTCGAGTTCGCGGTCGGCGTCGAAGAGGGCGTCGAGGTGGACGGCTCCGGCGACCTTGGCGGTGAAGACGTCGGCGAGTTCGTCGGCGTCGGTGGTCGACAGGAGGGTGGCGCGGCCGATGCCGGCGGCGTGGACGACGGTGCGGACGGCGGGGCCGTCGGCCTCGGCGGTGCGGATGACGGCGGCCAGCGCGTCGCGGTCGGCGACGTCGCAGGCTGCGACGGTGACGCGGGCGCCGAGGGCGGTGAGTTCGGCGGCCAGCTCTCCGGCGCCGGGCGCGTCGGGGCCGCGCCGGCTGGTCAGGACGAGGTGCTCGGCACCGTTCGCGGCGAGCCAGCGGGCCACGTGCGCGCCGAGCGCGCCGGTACCGCCGGTGATCAGGGCGGTGCCGCGCGGCTGCCAGTCGGCGGCGGGGTCGCCGGGGGCGACGCGGGTGAGGCGGCGGGCGTAGGCGCCCGCGGCGCGGAGGGCGACCTGGTCCTCGCGGCCCTGTCCTTCGGCGGCGGTGTGGCCGGCGAGGACGGTGCACAGGCGGTCGGCGGAGCGGTCGTCGAGGGTCTCGGGCAGGTCGACGAGGCCGCCCCACTGGCGGTGTCGTTCGAGGCCGATCACCCGGCCCAGTCCCCAGAGGGCGGCCTGGGCGGGGCGGACGGCCCGGTCGGCGCGGCCGGTGGCGACGGCGCCCCGGGTCGCGGTCCACAGCGGCGCGGGCGCCGCGTCGTGGCCGGTGTCTGCGGTGTCGCCGAGGGCCTGGAGGAGGGCGACGGTGGCGGGTACGGCGGCCGGGAGCGCCGGGTGGCCGGGGTGGGGGGTCTCGTCGAGGGCGAGGAGGGACAGGACGCCGGCGAGGGGGCGGCCTGCGAGGGCGTCGTCGAGGCGCGCCGCGAGGGCGGTGCGGTCGCCGTCCGCGGTGGGGTCGAGGGGGAGCCGTACGACGTCGGCGCCGCGCACGGTGAGGGCGGCGGCGCAGGCGTCGGCCTGCCCGTCGGTGCCGCCGGCCGGCTCGACGAGGAGCCAGGTGCCGGTGGGGGCCGTGCCGGTGGCCTGCGTCAGCGGCGTCCAGGTGACCTGGTACCGCCAGGATTCGACGGTGGAGCGGCTGCGGCGGTCGCGGCGCCAGCGGGAGAGCGTGGGCAGCAGCTCGCCGAGGAGGGGCTCGGCGGTGTCGTCGGCCTCGAGGGCGGCGGCGAGCCCGGCGAGATCCTGTTCCTCGACGGCCGTCCAGAAGCGGGCCTCGTCGGCGGTGGCGTCCGCGGCCGCCGCCGGTCCGGCGGCGGGAGCGGGCGTCGGCCAGAAGCGGCGGTGCTGGAAGGCGTACGTCGGCAGGGCCGCGGGCCGGGCGCCGGTGCCGGCGAAGAAGGCGGTCCAGTCGGGGGTGGCACCGTCGACGTGTACGCGGGCCAGCGCGGCGGGTGCGGTCTGCGCCTCGGGGCGGTCCTTGCGCAGGACGGGCACGAACAGGGCGTCCGCGAGGCAGTCGGCTCCCATCGCCGAGAGCACGCCGTCGGGGCCGAGTTCGACGAAGCGGGTGACGTCCAGGTCGTGGAGGGCGGCGAGGCCGTCGGCGAAGCGCACGGCCTCGCGGACGTGCCGCACCCAGTAGGCGGGGTCGCGCAGTTCCCTGGCGGTGGCGGTGCGGCCGGTGACGTCGGAGACGAGCGGGATTGCGGGGGCGTGGTAGGTGAGGGTGTCGGCCACCTGCCGGAACTCGTCCAGCATCGGGTCCATGAGCGGGGAGTGGAAGGCGTGGCTGACGGTGAGCCGCTTGGTCTTGATCCCGCGCTCGGCGAGCACGGCCGCGATGGCGGTCACGGACTCGGCGGCACCCGAGACGACCACGGACTCCGGCCCGTTGACGGCGGCGATGCTGACGTCCTCGTACGCGGCGACCAGCTCGGCCACCTCCGCCTCGGAGGCCCGCACCGACACCATCGCGCCACCAGCCGGCAGCGCCTGCATCAGCCGGCCACGGGCGACGACCAGCCGCACCGCGTCGGAGAGGGAGAACACCCCCGCCACGTGCGCGGCGGCGATCTCGCCGATGGAGTGGCCGAGGAGGTAGTCGGGGCGCATGCCCCAGCTCTCCACCAGCCGGTACAGGGCGACCTCGATGGCGAACAGGGCCGGCTGCGTGAACTCGGTGCGGTCCAGCTCGGCCGACTCGCCTGCGAACATCACCTCCCGCAGCGAACGCCCCAGCACCGGGTCGATCTCCGCGCAGACCGCGTCCAGCGCCTCCGCGAACGCGGGGAAGGTCTCGTAGAGTTCCCGGCCCATGCCCGCGCGCTGCGCGCCCTGGCCGGTGAAGAGGAACGCGGTCCGGCCGTCGCGGACGCGGCCGGTGACCAGGCCGGGTTCGGTCCGGCCCGCGGCCAGCGCCTCGAGGCCGCGGACGAGGTCGTCGCGGCCGGTGCCGAGGACGACGGCCCGCTGGTGGAGCGCGGCGCGGGTGGTGGCCAGGGCGTGGGCGATGTCGAGGGGGCGGTCGCCGGGGCGGCCGTCACGGGTGTGCTCGTCGGAGGTTTCTTCGTCGGAGGCGTTCTCGCCGAGGGCTTCCAGCAGACGGGCGGCCTGCGCGCGCAGGGCGGTGTCGTCCGTGCCGGACAGCGTCCAGGGCAGCACCGGCGCCGCGGCGGCGGCCGAAGCCGCACCGTCCTCGGCCGGCGGGGCGTCCTCGGCCGCAGGGGCCTGTTCGACGATGGCGTGCGCGTTGGTGCCGCTGACGCCGAAGGCGGAGACGGCGGCGCGCCGAGGCCCGCCCGTCTCGGGCCAGGGGCGGGCCTCGGTGAGCAGTTCGACCGCCCCGGAGGCCCAGTCGACGTGCGGGGTCGGCTCGTCGACGTGGAGGGTCTTGGGCAGGACGCCGTGCCGGAGCGCCATGACCATCTTGATGAGGCCGGCGACGCCGGAGGCGGCCTGGGAGTGGCCGATGTTGGACTTGAGGGAGCCCAGCCACAGCGGCCGTCCGTCGTTCCGTTCCCGGCCGTAGGTGTCGAGGAGGGCCTGGGCTTCGATCGGGTCGCCGAGGACGGTTCCGGTGCCGTGCGCCTCGACCGCGTCGACCTGGGCGTACGTCAGGCCCGCGTTGTTCAGGGCCTGCTGGATGACGCGCTGCTGGGACGGGCCGTTGGGGGCGGTGAGGCCGTTGCTGGCACCGTCCTGGTTGACGGCGGAGCCCCGCAGCAGGCCGAGGATCCGGTGGCCGTTGCGCTGTGCGTCGGAGAGCCGTTCCAGCAGGATGACGCCGACGCCCTCGGACCAGCCGGTGCCGTCGCTGCCGGCGGCGAAGGACTTGCAGCGGCCGTCGGAGGCGAGGCCGCCCTGGGTGCTGAACTCGCTGAACGCGCCGGGCGTGACCATGACGGCGACGCCGCCGGCGAGTGCCAGGGAGCACTCGCCGGCGCGCAGCGCCTGGGCCGCGAGGTGGACGGCGACGAGGGAGGAGGAGCAGGCGGTGTCGACCGTGACGGCCGGCCCCTCCAGGCCGAGGAGGTAGGAGACGCGGCCGGAGACGACGCTGCCGGCGGTGCCGGTCAGGAAGTACCCCTCCGAGCTCTCCTGCGCGTTGTGCAGGGTGGCCCCGTAGCCGGAGGCCGACGCGCCGGCGAAGACGCCGGTGCTGCTGCCGCGCAGCGAGGCCGGGTCGATGCCGGCCCGTTCGACGGCCTCCCACGAGGCCTCCAGCAGCAGGCGCTGCTGGGGGTCCATGGCGAGGGCCTCGCGCGGCGAGATCCCGAAGAACTCCGGGTCGAACTCGGTGGCGTCGTGGACGAACCCGCCCTCGTAGGTGGCGGAGGCCGCCCCGTCGCCGCCGTAGAGGGCGCCGACGTCCCAGCCGCGGTCGGTGGGGAAGGGGCCGATCCCGTCGGTCCCGGAGTCCACGAGCCGCCACAGGTCCTCGGGGCTGCGTACGCCCCCCGGATAGCGGCAGCTCATGCCGACGATCGCCAGCGGCTCCCGCGCGGCGGCGGAAAGCTGCTGGTTCTGCTGCCGGAGGCGTTCGGTCTCCTTCAGCGACGCCCGAAGCGCTTCGAGGATCTTGTCCGGAGAGTTGGCCATCATGCACTCCACACTTCGCCCGCCGACGTCGACCAGGACGTCGTCGGGAACGCCATCAAAGGTTCGTACCGCCACCCAGAGCCAGTTCGATGAGGCTCTCGGCGTCCATGTCGTCGATTTCGCTGCCGTCGGCGCCGCCGTCGACCTCGTCGCCGCCGTTCCCGCCGTTCCCGCCATTGCCGCCGTCGCCATCGGCGAGCCGCAGCAGGGCGTCGAGCAGGCCCGCCTCCCGCAGCCGGGACACCGGGACGGAGGCCAGTGCGGCACGGACCGCCGCCTCGTCGCCGTGGCCGGAGCCGGCGGACGTGTCGCCGCCGCCCGGGCCGGTCGCCGCCCCCGGCATCAGCTTGGCCAGGACGTACCTGGCCACCGCCGACGGCGTGGGGTGGTCGAAGACCAGTGCTCCGGGCAGCCGCAGCCCCGTCACCGCACCCAGCCGGTTGCGCAGCTCCAGCGCGGTGAGCGAGTTGATGCCGAGGTCCTTGAAGGGCTGGTTCTGCTTGACCGCCCCGGGGGAATCATGCCCGAGGACTGTCGAGGTTTGCTCGCGTACGAGACCCAGTACGAGCGTCTCGCGCTCCGGCTCCGACAGCTCCGCGAGGCGGCCGCGCAGCACGTCGGCGGGGTTTTCGGCGTCGGGCCGGGCGGCGGCGTCCGCGTCCGCCTCGGCGCGGGCCAGGGCCTCGCGGACCTCTGGCAGTTCGCCGAGCAGCGGGCTGGGCCGCCGGGCGGTGAAGCCCTCCGCGAACCGGTCCCAGTCGACGTCGGCGACGGTCACGCAGGTGTCGTCGTCCTCCACGGCCCGCCGCAGCGCGGCGACGGCCAGGTCCTTGGGCATGGCGGCGAGCCCGCGGCGGCGCAGGTGGTCGGCGACGCCGTCGCTGACCATGCCGCCGTCGGCCCACGCGCCCCAGGAGACGGAGGTCGCGGTCAGTCCGCGGGCGCGGCGGCGCCGGGCGAGGCCGTCCAGGTGGGCGTTGGCGGCCGCGTAGGCGGCCTGGTTGCCGCTGCCCCACACGCCCGCGATGGACGAGAACAGCACGAAGGCGTCCAGGTCGTCGTCGGCGAAGAGCTCGTCGAGCACCTCCGCGCCGGTCTCCTTGGCGGCGAGGACCGCGTGCAGTCCGTCGCGCTCCAGCCCGGCCAGCGGGGCGGAGTGCGCGACGCCGGCGGCGTGCAGCACGGCCCGTACCGGGGTGTCGCCGTCCGCGCGCAGCCGCCGGACGAGCTCGGTCACCTGTGCGCGGTCGGTGGCGTCGCAGGCTTCGACGGTGACGCGGGCGCCCAGGGCGGTGAGTTCGGCGGCCAGCTCGCGGGCGCCGGGCGCGTCGGGGCCGCGCCGGCTGGTCAGGACGAGGTGCTCCACGCCGTTCGCGGCGAGCCAGCGGGCCACGTGGGCGCCGATCGCCCCCGTTCCGCCGGTGATCAGCGCGGTGCCGCGCGGCTGCCAGGTCCGTACCCGGGGCGCGGGCCGCGCGGGGGCCGGGGAAGCGTGGCGCAGCCGGCGTCCGAACACGCCCGAGGCGCGCACGGCCAGCTGGTCCTCGTCCCCGTACCCTCCGGCCAGCACGCCCGCGACCAGGGTTGCAGCCCGCTCGTCGGGGTCGGCGGGCACGTCGACCAGTCCGCCCCAGCGGTCGGGGTGTTCCAGGGCCGCGACACGGCCAAGGCCCCACAGCCGCGTCTGCGCCGGGTCGGTCCCGGCGTCGGACTCGGGTGCCGCGCCGGTGGTCACGCTCCACACCGGTGCCTCGACGCCCGCGTCCTCGAGGCCCTGGAGCAGGGCGACGGTGGGCCAGAGGGAGCCGTCGAGGCCGAGGAAGGAGACGATCCCGGCCGGTGCGGTGCCGTGCTCGGCGAGGAGCGCGGCGACGGCGGACCGGTCGGCGTCGGCCGCGGCGACCGGGACGAGGGTGCTCCGCGCGCCCCGGGCTTCGAGGGCCCGGACGACCGGCCCCACGACGGGGTGGTCGGCGCGGCCGGCCGGGACCAGGGCGAGCCAGGTGCCGGGGGGACCGTCCACCGGGGCCGGTTCGGGGAGCCGCTTCCAGGTGACCTTGTAGCGCCAGGAGTCCACGGCGGCCTGTTCACGGCGTTCGCGGCGCCACTGCGACAGGGCGGGGAGTACGTCGCTCCACGGCTGCTCGCCGGAAATGTCCAGCGTCTCGGTCAGCGCGTCCAGGTCCTCGCGTTCGACGGCCTCCCAGAAGGCCGCGTCCACCGGATCGGCCTGGACCGCCGCCGGGGCGGCCGCCCTGGGCTGCGGCCAGAAGCGCCGGTGCTGGAAGGCGTAGGTCGGCAGGTCGGTGCGCTGGGCGCCGGTGCCGTCGAAGACGGCCGTCCAGTCGACGCCGACGCCGCTCACCCACGCCTCGGCGAGCGAGGCGAACACCCGGCCCAGACCGCCCTCGTCACGGCGGAGCGAGCCGATCGCGACCGGCTCGACGCCGCTCTCGGACGCGTCGAGCGCCTCGAACGTCTGCGACAGACCGACGGCGAGGACCGGGTGCGGGCTCGACTCGACGAACAGACGGTACCCGTCGGCCAGGGCCGCCTTCACGGCCTGCTCGAACAGGACGGGGTTGCGCAGGTTGCGGTACCAGTAGCCGCCGTCCAGCTCGGTGCCGTCCAGCAGCTCGCCCGTGAGGGTGGAGTACATGGGGACCGCGGACGTACGCGGGTTCAGGCCGCTGAGCAGGTCGGCCAGTTCGGCCTCCAGCTTCTCCACATGGGAGCAGTGGGAGGCGTACTCCACCGCGACCCGGCGGGCCCGGACCCCCTCGGCCTCCAGGACCGTGACGAGCTCCTCGCAGGCGTCCGCGTCACCGGAAACCACCGTCGAGGACGGCCCGTTGACGGCGGCGACGGCCAGCCGGTCGCCGAAGGACGCGGCGATCCGCTCCGCCGCGTCGGCGGCGGAGAGGCCGACGGAGACCATGCCGCCCAGACCGGCGATGGCGTCGATGGCCTGGCTGCGCAGGGCCACCACCTTGGCGGCGTCCTCCAGGGAGAGGGCCCCGGCCACGCACGCGGCGGCGATCTCACCCTGCGAGTGGCCGATGACGGCCGCGGGGCGGACCCCGTAGGACTTCCAGACCTCGGCCAGCGCCACCATCACCGCGAACAGCACCGGCTGCACGACATCCACGCCCTCCAGGGCGTCGTCCGAACGCAGGACCTCCGTCAAAGACCAGTCCACGTAAGGCGCCAGGGCCGCTTCGCACTCGGCGATCCGCGCCGCGAACACCGGCGAGGAGTCGAGGAGTTCGACGGCCATGCCGACCCACTGCGAACCCTGGCCCGGGAAGACGAACACCGCCTCCGCGTGCGCACCGCCCGTGTGGCCGCGGACGACGCCGGCGGCCTCGCGGCCCTCGGCGAGGGCGGCGAGCGCCCCGGCCGGGTCGGCGCCCAGGACCACCGCGCGGTGCTCCATGACGGCCCGGGCCGTGGCGAGCGAGAGGCCCACGTCCGCCGGATCGGCGGGGGCCGCCAGGGAGGCGGCCAGGCGCTGCGCCTGGGCCCGGACCGCGGCCTCGGACTTCCCGGACAGCACCCACGGGACGGCCGGCAGGACCGTGCCGCCGGCGGGCTTCTCGGTCTGCGCGGCCCGGGGGTCGTGTTCCAGGAGGATGTGCGCGTTGGTGCCGCTCATGCCGAAGGAGGAGACACCGGCCCGGCGCGGACGGCCGGTCTCCGGCCACTCCCGGGCCTGCGTCAGCAGCTCCACCGCGCCCGCCGACCAGTCCACGTGCGGCGAGGGCTCACCCACGTGCAAGGTCCGCGGCAGCACACCGTGCCGCATCGCCTCGACCATCTTGATCACACCGCCGACACCGGCGGCGGCCTGGGCGTGGCCGATGTTCGACTTCAGCGAACCCAGGTAGAGCGGCTCGTCACCGGAACGTTCCTGCCCGTACGTGGCCAGCAGCGCCTGCGCCTCGATCGGGTCACCGAGCGTGGTACCGGTGCCGTGCGCCTCCACCGCGTCGACCTCGGCGGCCGACAGGCCCGCGTTGGCCAGGGCCGCGCGGATGACGCGCTGCTGGGACGGACCGTTCGGGGCGGTCAGCCCGTTGGAGGCGCCGTCCTGGTTGACGGCCGTGCCACGGACGACGGCGAGGACCTGGTGCCCGTTGCGCTCGGCGTCCGACAGGCGTTCCAGGACGAGGACGCCCGCGCCCTCGGACCAGCCCGTGCCGTCGGCGTCGGCGGAGAAGGCCTTGCAGCGTCCGTCGGCGGCGAGGCCCTGCTGGCGGGCGAACTCGGTGAAGATGCCGGGGCCGGCCATGACCATGACGCCGCCGGCGAGGGCCATCGAGCACTCGCCGGTGCGCAGGGACTGGGCGGCGAGGTGCAGGGCGACCAGAGAGGAGGAGCAGGCGGTGTCGACGGTGACGGCCGGGCCCTCGAAGCCGAAGGTGTAGGAGACACGGCCGGAGACCACGCTGGTCGCCGTGCCGGTCAGGAGGTGCCCTTCGAGTCCTTCGGCGCCCTGCTGGAGGGCGGCGCCGTAACCGGACGGCGAGGCACCGGCGAAGACGCCGGTGGCGCTGCCGCGCAGCGAGGTGGGGTCGATACCGGCGCGTTCGATCGCCTCCCAGGAGGTTTCCAGCAGCAGCCGCTGCTGCGGGTCCATGGCGAGGGCCTCGCGCGGGGAGATGCCGAACAGCTCGGGGTCGAAGTCCCCGGCGCCGCGCAGGAATCCGCCCTCGCGGCGGAATCCGTCGGGGCCCTCGGCGGCGGGGAGGTCCCAGCCGCGGTCCGTGGGGAACGCGGTGACGCCGTCGGTTCCGTCGAGGACCAGGCGCCACAGGTCCTCGGGGCCGGCCACCCCGCCCGGGTAGCGGCAGCTCATGCCGACGATCGCGATCGGTTCGTCGGCCGCGGGGGGCCCCGGGGTGCCCGCGGGCGTCGGGGCGGCCGGCTCCTCGTCCGGGCCGGCCAGTTCGCGCTGGAGGTGGGCCACCAGGTCGGCGGGCGTGGGGTAGTCGAAGACGAGGGACGCGGGCAGCCGCAGGCCGGTCGCGCCGCCGAGCCGGTTGCGCAGTTCGACGGCGGTCAGGGAGTCGAAGCCGAGTTCCTTGAACGCCTTGGTGGGCTGGACGCCCTCCGCCGTGCCGTGGCCGAGGACGGCGGCGGCCTCGCGGCGGACCAGGTCGAGCAGGGCCCGTTCCCGGTCGGGGCCCGCCCCCTGGGCCGGGCCGGCGGTGCGCCCGGCGTCGTGGCTGACGGCCCGGCGGGCGGCGGCGGAGGGACGGACCAGGGCGCGCAGCAGGGCCGGTACGCGGGCGGCGGGCTTGCGCAGCCGCGCGGTGTCGAGGCGCAGCGGCACGGCGACGGCCCCGCCGGTGCGGCGGGCGGCGTCGAAGGCGGCTAGGCCGTCGGCGGCGGTGAACGGGAGGATGCCGCTGCGGGTCATGCGGCGCCGGTCGGCGTCGCCGAGGGTGCCGGCCATGCTGCCGTCCAGGTCCCACGGCCCCCACGCGAGGGACTGGGCGGGCAGGCCGTGGGCCTGGCGGTGGGCGGCGAGGGCGTCCAGGAAGGCGTTGGCGGCGGCGTAGTTGCCCTGGCCGGGGGCGCCGGCGAGGGCGGAGGTGGAGGAGAAGAGGACGAAGTCCGCGAGGTCGCGGTCGGCGGTGAGTTCGTGGAGGTTCCAGGCCGCGTCGGCCTTGGCCCGGAGCACGGCCGTGATCTGCTCGGGGCGCAGGGTGGAGACGACGGCGTCGTCGAGGACGCCGGCGGCGTGGATGACACCGGTCAGGGGGTGTCCGGCCGGTACCGCGGCCAGGACGGCCGCCAGGGCCTCCCGGTCGGCGGCGTCGCAGGCGGCCACCGACACCGTCCGGGCGCCCGCTTCCTCCAGGCCCGCGACGAGTTCGGCGACGCCCGGGGCGTCGGCTCCGCGCCGGGACAGCAGCAGGAGGTGGCGGACCCCGTGCTCGGCGACCAGGTGCCGGGCGACCAGGCCGCCCAGGGCGCCCGTACCGCCGGTCACCAGCACCGTGCCGTCGGACTCGAACGGCGCCGGGAGGGTGAGGACGACCTTGCCGGTGTGGCGTGCCTGGCTGAGGTGGCGGAAGGCCTCCCCCGCCCGGCGGACGTCCCACGAGGTCACCGGGAGCGGTTCGAGGACGCCTTCGGCGAACAGACCCAGGACTTCTTCCAGGAGTTCGCCAATGCGCTGAGGGCCGGCGTCGATCAGGTCGAAGGACTGGTACGACACCCCCGGATGGCCGGCCGCGACCTGCTCGGGATCGCGCAGATCGGCCTTGCCCATCTCCACGAACCGCCCGCCGCGCGGCAACAGCCGCAGCGACGCATCCACGAACTCACCCGCCAGCGCATCCAGGACCACATCCACACCACGACCGTCCGTGGCCGCCAGGAACCTCTCCTCGAAGTCCAAAGTCCGCGACGAGGCGATCCGGGAGGCATCCACACCCGTCCCCCGCACCACCGGCCACTTGCCCTCACTCGCCGTCGCGAACACCTCCGCGCCCAGGTGGCGGGCCACCTGCACCGCAGCCATACCCACACCACCGGCAGCCGCGTGCACCAGCACCGACTCACCCTCGGACAGACCGGCCAGCTCCACCAGCGCGTAATACGCCGTCAGGAACACCACCGGCACCGAAGCCGCCCGAGCGAACGACCAGCCCTCCGGAACCCGCGCCAGCATCCGCGCATCCGTCACCGTCACCGGCCCGAACCCGCCGACCAGCACACCCATCACACGGTCACCCACAGCCAGGCCCGAAACCCCCGGACCCACCTCCAGGACCACACCCGCACCCTCGATACCCATCGAAGCCGCACCCGGATACACCCCCAACGCGATCAGCACGTCGCGGAAGTTCACACCCGCGGCACGCACCGCGACCCGCACCTCACCCGCACCCAGCTCCCGCAGCGCCTCCGGGGAGGGCCGTACGGACAGGCCGTCGACGGCGCCCCGGCCATCGGCGTCCATGCGCCAGGCGGAGCCGTCGGAAGGCAGGGCGAGGAGGGATCCGGCGGTGGCGGGGCGCACCAGGCGGGGCGCCCGCAGGGTGCCGTCACGCCACATCAGGTGCGGCTCGTCGGCGCCGAGGGCGGCGGCGACCGCCGGCCGCAGCGGGGCGGCCGGGTCGGCGGGAAGGTCGAGCAGCAGGAAGCGGCCGGGGTTCTCGGACTGGGCCGAGCGCAGCAGACCGTGGACGGCGGCCGCCGCGGGTTCCGCCCGCTCGGTGGCGTCGGCGGCGAGCGCGCCGCGCGTGAGGACGACCAGGCGTGCGTCGGCCAGCCGCTCGTCGGCGAGCCATTCCCGCAGGAGGCGGGCGGCGTCGGGGACGAGCCGGTGGGCGGCGGCGACCGGGTCCTCGCCGGGTCGGGCCGTGAAGGAGGCCAGCACCACGCGGGGGGCGGCGTCGGCCAGGGCGGCCAGATCCTGGTGGACGGGGACGCCGGGCAGAAGGGCGGCGGTGTCGGGCTGCTCGCCGAGCAGCGCCCAGTCGCCGGGCTCGTCCTGGGCGCCGGCGTCGGGGGCGGTGGGGACCCAGTCGAGGAGGTAGGCGTCGTCGCTGCCGACGGCGGGTGTGCCGACGGCGGTGGCACGGCGCAGGACGAGGGAGTCGACGGAGGCGACAGGCTGCCCGTCCAGGTCGGCGAGGTGGACGCAGACGGCCCCCTTGCCGGCCGGGGCGATGCGGAGGCGCAGTGCGCGGGCTCCGCCGGCGTGGAGGGCGACGCCGCTCCACGAGAACGGCACCCAGGCGGCGGGGCCGGCCTCGGAGCCTTCGTCCAGGGCGTCGAGGACGCCCAGACCCAGGCCGTGCAGGCCGGCGTCCAGGAGTGCCGGGTGGAGGCCGAACCCGTCGGCGGTGCGGTCGTCGGCGGGCAGCGCCACCTCGGCGTACAGTGCGCCGTCGTGCTGCCAGGCGGCGCGCAGGCCGCGGAAGAGCGGTCCGTAGCCGAAGCCTGCGTCGGCGAGCTGTTCGTACAGGCCGTCCACGGGCACCTCGGCGGCGCCGGCCGGCGGCCAGGCCTGAAGGTCGGGCGGAGCGGCGGAGGCCGCGGGGCCGGCGACGGCGAGGGAGCCGGAGGCGTGCAGGGTCCAGGGCGCGTCGTCGGCGTCCTGGGCGTCGGCGGGGCGCGAGTGGACGCGCAGCGGGCGACGGCCCGTGGCGTCCGGTTCGCCGACGAGCAGCTGGAGGAAGACCCCGCCGTGTTCGGGCAGTACGAGGGGCTGGTGGAGCGTGAGCTCGTCGACCAGGGTGCAGCCGGTGCGGTCGCCGGCCTGCACGGCCAGCTCGACGAAGGCGGTGCCCGGCAGCCACACCCGGCCGTGCACGGCGTGTTCCGCGAGCCACGGGTGGGTATCCGGCCCGATGCGGCCGGTCATGACGAGGCCGTCCTCGCCGGCGAGCGACACGCACGCGCCGAGCAGCGGGTGGTCCGCGGCCCCGAGTCCGAGGCCGGTGACGTCGCCGGGGGTGAAGCGGGCCTTCTTCGGCCAGAAACGCTGGTGCTGGAAGGCGTACGTCGGCAGGTCCACGCGGCGCGCGCCGGTCCCGGCGTAGTACGCGGCCCAGTCGACCGGGACGCCGTGGGCGTGGGCCCGCCCGAGTGCGGCGACCGCGGCCTCGGCCTCGTCGCGGTCCTTGCGCAGCACCGGCACGAACACGCCGTCCTCGACGCAGTCGGCGCCCATCGCGGACAGGACGCCGTCGGGGCCGAGTTCGACGAACCGGGTGACGCCCTCCGCTTCCAGGGCGGCCATGCCGTCCGCGAAGCGCACGGCCTCACGGACGTGGCGCACCCAGTACTCGGGCGAGCAGAGCTCTTCCCCGGAAGCCACCTCACCCGTGAGGTTGGAGACCACGGGGAGGGTCGGGGCGGCGAACGCGACCGACGCCAGGACGGTGCGGAATTCGTCCAGCATCGGGTCCATCAGCGGCGAGTGGAACGCGTGGCTGACCGTGAGCCGCTTGGTCTTGACACCCCGCCCGGCCAGCACGGCCGCAACAGCGGTCACCGAGTCTTCGGCACCCGAGATCACGACAGAACTCGGCCCGTTGACGGCCGCGATACTCACGTCCTCGTACGAGGCGACCAGCTCGGCCACCTCCGCCTCGGAGGCGCGTACGGAGACCATGGCACCACCAGCCGGCAGCGCCTGCATCAGACGACCACGCGCAACAACCAGACGCGCCGCATCAGCCAGCGAGAACACCCCCGCCACATGCGCAGCGGCGATCTCACCAATGGAGTGACCCAGCAGATAGTCGGACTTCAGACCCCAGCTCTCCACCAGCCGGAACAGCGCCACCTCGATCGCGAACAGCGCCGGCTGCGTGAACTCCGTACGGTCCAGCTCGGCGGAGTCCTCCGCGAACATCACCTCCCGCAGCGAACGCCCCAACACCGGGTCGATCTCCGCACACACGGCATCCAGCGCCTCGGCGAACACCGGGAAGGCCGCGTACAGCTCGCGCCCCATCCCCGCCCGCTGCGCACCCTGACCCGTGAACAGGAAGGCCGCCCGGGTGTCGTCGCCCGCGAGGCCGCGGACGAGGCCGGGGTGGGTGTCACCCGCGGCGAGGGCGGCGAGGCCGGCGGTGAGGGCGTCGTGGTCGGCGCCGAGGACGACGGCGCGGTGGTCGAAGGCGGTGCGGGTGGTGGCGAGCGCGCGGCCGGTGTCGGCGGGGTGGGGGCGGTCCGCGGCGGGGAGCCCGGTGAGGTGGGCGGTCAGGCGGGCGGCCTGGGAGGCGAGGGCCTCCTCGGTGCGGCCGGAAAGCGGCCAGGCGACGACGGGGAGCGGCCGGTCGGCGGGCGTGCCGGGGGCTTCGGCGGCCGCTTCGCGGGCTTCTTCGACGATGACGTGGGCGTTGGTGCCGCTCATGCCGAAGGAGGAGACGGCGGCGCGGCGCGGCCGGTCGGCGGCAGCCGGCCAGTCCCGCTGGTCGGTGAGGAGTTCCACCGCGCCCGCCGACCAGTCGACGTGCGGGGACGGCTCGTCGACGTGGAGGGTCTTGGGCAGGACGCCGTGGCGCATCGCCTGGACCATCTTGATGATGCCGCCGACGCCGGCGGCGGCCTGCGTGTGGCCGATGTTCGACTTCAGCGAGCCGAGCCACAGGGGGTTGCCGGCGGGGCGGCCCTGGCCGTAGGTCGCCAGCAGTGCCTGTGCCTCGATGGGGTCGCCGAGGCGGGTGCCGGTGCCGTGTGCCTCGACGGCGTCGACGTCGGGCGCGGCGAGTCCGGCGTCGGTCAGCGCGTCGTGGATGACGCGCTGCTGGGAGGGGCCGTTGGGGGCGGTGAGGCCGCTGCTGGCGCCGTCCTGGTTGACGGCGGAGCCGCGGATGACCGCGAGGACGGGGTGGCCAAGCCGGCGGGCGTCGGAGAGCCGTTCGATGAGGAGCATGCCGGCGCCTTCGCCCCAGCCGGTGCCGTCGGCGGCCGCTGCGAAGGCCTTGCAGCGGCCGTCGGCGGCGAGGCCGCGCTGGCGGGAGAACTCGATGAACGCGCCGGGGGTGGACATCATGGCGACGCCGCCGACGAGGGCCATGCTGCACTCGCCGCCGCGCAGTGCGCGGACGGCCCAGTGGAGGGCGACGAGAGAGGACGAGCAGGCGGTGTCGACGGTCGCCGCGGGGCCTTCCAGGCCGAGGGCGTAGGAGATGCGGCCGGACATGACGCTGGCGGAGCTGCCGATGGCGAGGTAGCCGCCGAGTTCCTCGGCCTCGTGGCGCAGCAGGGAGGCGTAGTCCTGGCTGTTGGAGCCGACGAAGACGCCGGTGGGGGTACCGCGCAGGGTCTCGGGGTCGATGCCGGCGCGTTCGACGGCCTCCCAGGCGGTCTCCAGGAGGAGGCGCTGCTGGGGGTCCATGGCGAGGGCCTCGCGCGGGGAGATCCCGAAGAAGGCGGCGTCGAAGTCGCCGGCGGCGTCGAGGAAGCCGCCTTCGCGGGTGTAGGAGGTGTTCGTCCCGTCCGGGTCGGGGTCGTAGAGGGCGTCGAGGTCCCAGCCCCGGTCGGCGGGGAAGCCGGTGACGGCGTCCCCGCCGGAGGCGACCAGGTCCCACAGCTGTTCGGGGGTGCGGATGCCGCCCGGATAGCGGCATCCCATCCCCACGATCGCCATGGGCTCCTGGCGCTCCTCCTCCACCTCGCGCAGGCGCTGCCTGGTCTGGCGGAGCTCGCCCGTCATCCACTTCAGGTGGTCCAGAAGCTTCTCTTCGTTCCCCATCAGGGAAACACCCCCGTCGAACGGCCGCTGCGGTGTCCGGACCGCCGTCAACGGGTCGGGGCGAGTCACGCGGAGCAGTACGGGGAGCCGTCACAGCGTCTGCTACGACTTGCCGAACTCACGCTGGATGATGTCGAAGAGCTCGTCGGGGGTGGCCGTCTCCAGTTCCCCGGCGGGCTCTTCCACCTCCGTTGCGCTCCCTGCCCCGACCAAGGTGGCCAGCAGGTTCTCCATGCGTGACGCGATGCTCGCCCGCCCGACGTCGTCCAGTTTTACGGCTGTGAGGCTAGCTTCGAGCCGTTCGAACTCCGCTAGCGCAGCCCGGGCCGCCTCCGCGGGTCCGGGGACGAGCCGTTCGCGCAGGTGCTCGGCGAGCGCGGCGGGGGTGGGGTGGTCGAAGACGAGCGTGACGGCCAGGGGCAGTTCCGTGTGGGCGGTGACGAGGTTGCGCAGTTCGACCGCCATCAGGGAGTCGAAGCCGAGGTCGAGGAAGCCGCGGCCGGCGCGGACGGCGCCGGGGTCCTCGTGTCCGAGTACGGCGGCGGCGTGGCCGCGCACCAGGTCGGTGAGGGTCCGCAGCTGTTCGGCTTCGGGCAGGCCGGCGAGCCGGGCCCGCAGTGCGGCGGCGGGGCCGCCGTCCTGTGCGGCGGGCACCGGGTTCCCGTCGTGCGGGCCGGCCGGGGGTGCGGCCGGTTCGAGGGCCGCCCGGACCTCGGGCAGGTCGCCGAGGAGGGGGCTGGGGCGGCGCGCCGTAAACGGCGGGGCGAACCGCTGCCAGTCGACGTCGGCGACGATCAGTGCGGTCTCGTCGGCGTCGAGGGCGCGGGCGAGTTCCGCGAGGGCCGTCTGCGGTGCCATAGGCCGTAGCCCGCGCCGGCGCATCTGCTGTTCCAGATCGCCGGCCGCCATGCCGCCGCCGGCCCACGGGCCCCAGGCGACGGAGGTGGCGTGCAGGCCGCGGGCCCGGCGCCGTTCGGCGAGGGCATCGAGGCAGGAGTTGGCGGCGGAGTAGGCGGCCTGGCCGCCGCTCCCCCAGGCGCCGGCGATGGAGGAGAACAGGACGAAGGTGTCGGTGTCCTCCCCGCACAGGGCGTCGAGGTGGGCGGCGCCGAGGGCCTTGGCGGCGGTGACCCGCTGCCAGTGGTCGTGGTCGGCCTCGCCGACCGGTACGGGTTCGGTGACGCCGGCCGCGTGGACGACGGCCCGTACCGCGTCGCCGTCGGCGCGCAGCCCGGTCAGCAGCCGGTCCAGCTGTGCGCGGTCGGCGACGTCGCAGGCGGCGACGGTCACCCGGGTGCCGCTCGCGGTGAGCTCGGCGGCGAGTTCCCGGGCGCCGGGGGTGTCGGGGCCGCGCCGGCCGGTGAGCACGAGGTGTTCGGCACCACGGCCGGCCAGCCAGCGGGCGACATGGGCGCCGAGCGCGCCGGTGCCGCCGGTGACGAGGACGGTGCCGCGGGGCGTCCAGCGGTGCTCCGCCCGCGCGCCGGGGGCGGTGTGCGGGTCGGGGTGGCGTTCCAGGCGGCGGCCGTAGGCGCCGTCGCGGCGGACGGCGATCTGGTCCTCGGGGCCGCCGTCGAGGAGGGCGGCGCGCAGGACGGCGAGGTCCTGCTCGTCCGGGGCGGCGGGCAGGTCGACGAGGCCGCCCCAGCGGTCGGGGTGTTCGAGGGCGACGACCCGGCCGAGACCCCACACGGCGGCCTCTTCGGGGCGGGTGACGGGGTCGGCGGCGTCGACCTGGACAGCGCCGCGCGTCACGCACCACAGGGGCGCGTCGATGCCGGAGTCGCCCAGGGCGCGCACGAGGGCGGCGGTGCCGAGGCCGTGCGTGCCGTCGGAGGCCAGCAGGGACACCACGGCGGCCACCGGGCCGGTGCCGGCCGCGACGGCCAGTTCGGCGGCGAGGGGGGCGGTGGATCCGCCGGACGCGTCGACCGGTACGACCGCCACTCCGGAAGGCGTGCCGCCGGCGAGTGCGGCCACGACCCGTCCCGTGAAGGGGTCGTCTTCGTGGCCGTGGGGCACGGCGAGGAGGAACCCGCCGCGGGGGGCGGGGGTTTCGCGGGCGGGCAGCGGCTGCCAGGCGACGCGGTAGCGCGGTCCGGCCGGGGCCGCGGGGGCGCCGTCCGCGCCGTCGGTGACCGTGTCCGGCCAGTAGCGCCGGCGCTGGAAGGCGTACGTGGGCAGGGCGGTCCGGCGGGCGCCGGCCCCTTCGCCGGCTCCGGGCGCCGGCCAGAGCGCCTCCCGGTCCACGGGGACGCCGAGGGTCCAGGCACGCGCCAGCGCCTGGAGGAGGGTACGGGCCTCCGGGCGTCCGGCGCGCAGCAGCGGGAGGTAGGTGCCGGGGACGCAATCGGCGGCCATCGCCGACAGCACGCCGTCGGGCCCCAGCTCCAGGAACCGGGTGACCCCCCGCTCGTGCAGGGCGGTCATGCCGTCGGCGAAGCGGACGGTGCCGCGTACGTGCCGCACCCAGTAGTCGGCCGTGGCCAGTTCGTCGGCGTCGGCCGCTCCGGTGAGGTTGGAGACGACGGGGATGGCGGGCGCCGCGTACGTGACGGACTCGGCGACCTTGCGGAAGTCGGCGAGGACCGGCTCCATGAGCGGGGAGTGGAAGGCGTGGCTGACGGTCAGCCGCTTGGTCTTCACGCCGCGCCCGGCGAGGGCGTCCGCGATCTCGGTGACGGCGCCGGCCGCACCCGAGACCACCACGGACCGCGGCCCGTTGACGGCGGCGATGCTGACGTCCTCGTACGCGGCGACCAGCTCGGCGACCTCCGTCTCCGGGGCGCGTACGGAGACCATGGCGCCGCCGGACGGCAGTGCCTGCATCAGGCGGCCGCGGGCGGCGACCAGGCGGGCCGCGTCCTCGAGGGTGAACACCCCGGCCGCGTGCGCGGCGGCGATCTCGCCGACGGAGTGCCCGAAGAGGTGGTCGGGGCGCACGCCCCAGCTCTCGACGAGCCGGTACAGGGCCACCTCGACGGCGAACAGGGCCGGCTGGGTGAACTCCGTACGGTCCAGGACCGCGGAGTCCTCGGCGAACATGACCTCCCGCAGCGGGCGGTCCAGGTACGGGTCGAGGTGCAGGCACACCTCGTCCAGGGCCCGCGCGAACGCGGGGAACGCGGCGTACAGTTCCCGTCCCGCGCCGGCGCGCTGGGCGCCCTGCCCGGTGAAGAGGAAGGCCGTCGGTTCCGCGCCGGCGGTGCCGCGCACCAGCTCGGCTGCCTGCTCTCCGCGGGACAGGGCCAGCAGCGCGGCGCGCGTCCGGTCGGGGTCCTGGCCGGGGAGCAGTGCCGCCCGGTGGTCGAAGGCGGTACGGCCGGTGGCCAACGCGTGCGCCACGTCCGCGGACCGCAGTGCGGGGCGGGCCGCGAGGTGTTCGGCCAGGCGGGCGGCCTGCGCGCGCAGGGCCGCCTCGGAGGTGCCGGAGAGCACCCACGGCAGTTGCGGGCCCTCGGCGTCGCCGGTGGCCGCCCCGTCCTCGCGGGGGGCCTGCGGGGATTCGAGGATGACGTGGGCGTTGGTGCCGCTGATGCCGAAGGAGGAGACGGCGGCGCGGCGCGGCCGGCCGTCGCCGGCCCGCGGCCACTGCCGTTCCTCGGTCAGCAGCCCGACGGTCCCCTCCGACCAGTCCACGTGCGGCGTCGGCTCGTCGGCGTGCAGGGTCCTGGGCAGGACGCCGTGGCGCATCGCCATGACCATCTTGATGATCCCGCCGACGCCGGAAGCGGCCTGTGCGTGGCCGATGTTGGACTTGAGCGAGCCCAGCCACAGCGGCTCGTCGCCGCCGCGCTCCTGCCCGTAGGTGGCGAGGAGGGCCTGCGCCTCGATGGGGTCGCCGAGCGAGGTGCCGGTGCCGTGCGCCTCGACGGCGTCGACGTCGGCGGGCGTCAGGCCCGCGTTGGCGAGGGCGGCGCGGATGACGCGCTGCTGGGCCGTGCCGTTGGGGGCGGTGAGGCCGTTGGACGCGCCGTCCTGGTTGACGGCGGAGCCGCGGACCACCGCGAGCACCTCGTGCCCGTGGCGGCGGGCGTCGGAGAGGCGTTCCACGAGGAGCACGCCGACGCCCTCGGCCCAGCCGGTGCCGTCGGCATCGGCGGAGAAGGCCTTGCACCGGCCGTCGGCGGCGAGCCCGCCCTGCCGGTGGAACTCGGCGAACGCCGCCGGGGTCGGCATCACCGTCACGCCGCCGGCCAGCGCCATCGTGCACTCGCCGGTGCGCAGGGCCTGCGCCGCGAGGTGCAGGGCCACCAGGGAGGAGGAGCAGGCGGTGTCCAGGGTGACGGCGGGGCCCTGCAGGCCGAGGGCGTACGCGATCCGGCCGGAGAGCACGCTCGTCGCGTTGCCCGCCAGCACCTGCCCCGAGGTGGCGTTGGGCGTACCGCGCAGGGTGCCCGCGTAGCCGAGCGAGGCGGCTCCGGCGAACACGCCGACCGGCGTGCCGTGCAGGGTGGCGGGGTCGATGCCCGCCGCCTCGATGGCCTCCCAGGAGGCTTCGAGGAGGAGGCGCTGCTGGGGGTCCATGGCGAGGGCCTCGCGGGGCGAGATCCCGAAGAAGTCGGCGTCGAAGTCGGCCGCTCCGGAGAGGAAGCCGCCGGCGCGGGCGTAGTCGCCGTCCTGGCCGGGGTCCGCCGGCAGCTGCCAGCCGCGGTCGGCCGGGAAGCCGGTAATGGCGTCGCCGCCGTCGCGCACGAGCCGCCACAGGTCGTCGGGGCCGGCCACTCCGCCGGGGTAACGGCAGCTCATGCCGACCACCACGATCGGGTCGTCCTCGCCCGCCGGAGTCCCACCGACCGGTGCGGCCGGCGCGGCCGCCGGGCTCGCGGAGGCGGCGTCGTCGTCCAGACCGAGGCCGGCCGCGAGGTGGCGGGCGAGTTCGGTCGCGTTGGGGTGGTCGAAGACAGCCGTGGTGGTGAGCCGCACGCCGGTCGCCCGGGTCAGCCGGTCCCGCAGCTCGACCGCGGCCAGGGATTCGAAGCCCAGCTCGCGGAAGGCCCGGGACGGCTCGACGGTCGCGTTCGACGCGTGCCCGAGCACGGCCGCCGCCTCGGTCCTCACCAGCTCCAGCAGGTGACGCCGCCGGTCCGGGCCGGACAGCCCGGCGAGACGTGCGCGCAGCGCGTCCGTCGGCTGCGCCGGCCCGTCGTCCGCCGCCTCGGCCAGGGCCCGTACGGCGGGCAGTTCGGAGAGGAGCGGGCTGGGCCGCATCGCGGTGAACGTCGGCGCGAAGTGCGCCCAGGCCACATCGGCCACGGCCACGCACGCCTCACCTGCGGCGAGGGCCCGCTCCAGGGCCGCCATGGCCCGGGACGGCTCCAGCACGAGGAGCCCGCGCTCGCGCAGGTGCTCCGCGATGACCCTGCCGGTGGCCATGCCGCTGCCGCCCCAGGGGCCCCAGGCGACGGAGGTCGCCACCTGACCGCGCGCCTGACGCCACTGCGCCAGAGCGTCCAGATACGTGTTCGCCGCCGCGTACGCACCCTGGCCACCGGAACCCCAGACGGCAGAAATCGAGGAGAACAGCACGAACGCGTCCAGCTCCCCGGCCCGGGAGGGCTCACTGAACAGGGCGTCCAGATGACGGGCACCCTCCACCTTCGCCGCCAGAACGCGGGCGTACTCCTCCGCCGAACCCGCCATCAGCGGATTCAGCTGCTCCACACCGGCGGCGTGGACGACACCCCGGACCGGGCCGTCCACCTCCAGACCCTCCACGAGCGCACGAACCTGACCGGCATCAGCCACATCACAGGCCACAACGGTCACCCGCACCGCATCGGAGCCGAGCTCGTCCGCGAGCTCCTTCGCACCAGGCGCATCAAGTCCCCGACGGCTGGTCAGCACCACGTGCTCGGCGCCTTCGGCCACCAGCCAGCGCGCCACATGCGCACCCAGCGCACCCGTACCACCCGTCACCACAACCGTCCCGCGCGGACGCCAACCCTCGGAACCGGACGAAGACGGCTCGGCCGGCCGCAAGCGACGGCCATAGACACCCGCCGCACGCACCGCGACCTGGTCCTCGTCCGAGGAACCCGACAACAGCCCCCGCACACGAGCGGCAGCCCGCTCGTCCAACACCTCGGGAAGGTCGACCAGACCACCCCAACGCCCCGGGTGCTCCAGGGCCACGACCCGGCCCAGGCCCCACACCAGGGACTGCTCCACACCCTCCGCACGCAACGCGTCCGAACGGCCGATCGACACGGCACCCTGCGTCAGGGACCACAGCGGCGCCTCGCACTCGGCATCACCCAGAGCCTGGACCAGCTCCAGCGTCCCGACCAGGCCACGCAACGACACCACACCCGTGACACCGTCCACCAGCCCGGCCACACGCCCGGCAAGCTCCACCCGGCCCTCACCCGAAGGCACGACCACAACCCGCGCGGCCAACGCACCGGCCACCCACTCGGTCAGCGGACCGTCCTCGTCCGCCACCACCAGCCACGAACCGATCGAAGCACTCTGTCCGGTCTCGGCCAGCGGCTTCCACGTGACCCGGTAACGCCACCCGTCCACCGCCGACTGCTCACGCCGACGCCTGCGCCAGGAAGACAGCGCCGGCAGTACAGCTCCCAGAGTCCCGTCTTCGACGTCGAGCGTCTGGGCGAGGGCACCCAGGTCTTCGCGTTCCACCGCTTCCCAGAACGCCGCGTCCACCGCGTCGGCCTCGCCCCCGGCCGGCTGTACCGCCGTACTGGCCTGCGGCCAGTAGCGCTCGTGCTGGAAGGCGTACGTCGGGAGGTCCACGCGCCGTGCACCGGTCCCGGCGAAGAACGCCTCCCAGTCCACCGGCACACCATGGACGTAGGCCCGGGCCACTCCCGCAACGGCCGCCTCCGGCTCGTCGCGGCCCTTGCGCAGCACCGGCACGAACACGCCGTCCTCGACGCAGTCGGCTGCCATCGCCGACAGCACGCCGTCGGGGCCGAGCTCGACGAAGCGGGTCACCCCGTGGCTGTGCAGGGAGGAGATCCCGTCCGCGAAACGGACCGCCTCGCGGACGTGCCGCACCCAGTACTCCGGCGAGCAGAGCTCCGCCGCGGAGGCGAGCTCACCGGTCAGGTTCGAGACCACCGCTGTCGAGGGCGAAGCGAAGGCCACGGTGTCGAGGACCGTGCGGAACTCGTCCAGCATCGGGTCCATCAGCGGCGAGTGGAACGCGTGGCTCACCGTGAGCCGCTTGGTCTTGACACCCCGCCCGGCCAGCACACCCGCGAGGGCGGTCACCGAGTCTTCGGCACCCGAGACCACTACGGACTTCGGCCCGTTGACGGCCGCAATGCTCACGTCTGCGTACGCGGCGACCAGCTCGGCCACCTCCGCCTCGGCAGCACGCACCGACACCATCGCACCACCAGCCGGCAGCGCCTGCATCAGCCGACCACGGGCGACGACCAGCCGCGCCGCATCAGCCAACGAGAACACCCCGGCGACATGCGCGGCGGCGATCTCACCAATGGAGTGACCCAGCAGATAGTCGGGCTTCAGACCCCAGCTCTCCACCAGCCGGAACAGCGCCACCTCGATCGCGAACAGCGCCGGCTGCGTGAACTCCGTACGGTCCAGCTCAGCGGAGTCCTCCGCAAACATCACCTCCCGCAGCGACCGCCCCAACACCGGGTCGATCTCCGCACACACCGCATCCAGCGCCTCCGCGAACACCGGGAAGGCCGCATACAGCTCGCGCCCCATCCCCGCGCGCTGCGCACCCTGACCCGTGAACAGGAAACCCGTCAGGCCCGGGACCACCGCACCACGCACCACACCCGCCGCCGAACCACCCCGCGACAGAGCCTCAAGCGCCGCACCACGATCACCCCCCCACACCACAGCCCGGTGCTCGAACACCGAACGCGTCACCGCCAACGAAAAACCGACATCAACCGCATCCACACCCGCCGACGACCCCGCCAACGGCACCAGCCGACCGGCCTGCGCACCCAACGCCTCCGCCGAACGACCCGACACCACCCACGGCACCACCGGCAGCACGACACCGGCAGGCGGCTCGGACACCGCCTCCGGGGCCTGCTCCAGGATCACGTGGGCGTTCGTGCCGCTGAAGCCGAACGACGAGACGCCCGCGCGGCGCGGACGGTTCTGGTCCGCCGGCCAGGCGTGGTCCTCGGTCAGCAGTTCGACGGCGCCGTCGGTCCAGTCGACGTGCGGAGTCGGCTCGGTGACGTGGAGCGTGCGGGGGAGCACGCCGCGGTCCATCGCCAGCACCATCTTGATGACGCCCGCGACGCCGGCCGCGGCCTGCGTGTGGCCGATGTTGGACTTCACGGAGCCCAGCAGCAGCGGCCGGCCCTCCGGGCGTTCCCGGCCGTAGGTGGCCAGGAGGGCCTGGGCCTCGATCGGATCGCCCAGCTTCGTGCCCGTGCCGTGCGCCTCGACCGCGTCGACCTCGGCGGCCGACAGGCCCGCGTTGGCCAGGGCCGCGCGGATGACGCGCTGCTGCGAGGGGCCGTTCGGGGCGGTCAGCCCGTTGGAGGCGCCGTCCTGGTTGACGGCCGAGCCGCGGACCACCGCGAGCACCCGGCGCCCGTTGCGCTCGGCGTCCGACAGCCGCTCCAGCACGAGCACGCCGGCGCCCTCGCCCCAGGCGGTGCCGTCCGCGTCCGCGGAGAACGCCTTGATGCGGCCGTCGGCGGCGAGTCCGCGCTGGCGGGAGAACTCCACGAAGGCGCCCGGGGTCGACATCACGGTGACGCCGCCGGCCAGGGCCAGGTCGCACTCGCCGCCCCGCAGCGCCTGTGCGGCGAGGTGGAGGGCGACCAGCGACGAGGAGCAGGCCGTGTCGACGGTGACGGCGGGGCCTTCGAGGCCGAGGGCGTAGGCGATGCGGCCGGAGAGCACGCTGGCGGTGTTGCCGGTCGCCACGTACCCCTGGACGGCTTCGGCCACGGGCCGCAGGAGGCCGACGTAGTCCTGGCCGTTGGTGCCGGCGAAGACGCCCGTGGCAGTGCCGCGCAGCGAGGCCGGGTCGATGCCCGCGCGTTCCAGGACCTCCCAGGATGTTTCCAGCAGCAGCCGCTGCTGGGGGTCCATGGCGAGGGCCTCGCGCGGGGAGATCCCGAAGAACGCGGCGTCGAACTCGCCGGCGCCGGCCAGGAAGCCGCCTCGGGAGGCGTACGAGGTGCCGGGGCGGCCCGGGTCGGCGGCGAGGAGCGCGTCGAGGTCCCAGCCCCGGTCGGCTGGGAAGTCCGTCAGGGCCTCGTCGCCGTCGGCGAGCAGCTGCCACAGCCGTTCGGGGGTGTCGGCGCCGCCGGGGAAGCGGCAGCTCATGCCGACGATCACGATCGGGTCGTCGTCGCCGGGGCGGGCGCCCGCGTCCGTGACCGTGGCGGGGAGGGCCTGGCCGGCCGCGCGGTCGCCGAGCACGCCGGTGAGGACGTGCTCGGCCAGGGCGGCGGGGGTGGGGAAGTCGAAGAGCAGGGTGACGGGCAGGCGCAGCCCGGTGGCCGCGCCCAGTGCGTTGCGCAGCTCGACGGCGCCGAGGGAGGTGAAGCCGAGGTCGCGGAAGGCCCGTTCGGGGTCGACGGCCGCGGCCGAGGAGTGGCCCAGTACGCCGGCGATCTCGGTGCGCACCAGTTCGCCCACCAGGCGGCGCTGTTCCGCGTCGGTGGCCGTCAGCAGGCGGGCGCGGAGTGCCGAGAGCCCGCCGGCCGGGCGGTCCTCCTCGGCGGCGCCGTACGGGTCCGGGTTCTCGCGCAGTTCGGGCAGGTCGGCCAGGAGGGGGTCCGGTCCGGCGGTGCGGGGGCGGCGGGTGGCGGCGAAGCGCCGCCAGTCGATGTCGGCGACGAGGGTGAGGGCCTCGTCGGAGCGCACGGCCCGTTCGAGGGCGGTGACGGCGAGTTCGGGGTCCATGGCGCGTACGCCGCGGCGGGCGAACCGCTGGGCCACGGCGCCTTCGCCGAGTCCCGCGCCGTCCCACAGGCCCCAGGCGACGGAGGTCGCGGGCAGGCCGAGGGAGCGCCGGTGCAGGGCGAGGGCGTCGAGGTAGGCGTTGCCGGGCGCGTAGTTGCCCTGTCCGAGGCCGCCGAGCACGCCGGCGAGCGAGGAGAACAGCACGAACGCGTCGAGGTCGAGGTCGCGGGTGAGTTCGTGGAGGTGCCGCGCGGTGGCGGTCTTGGCGCGCAGGACGCCGTCGATGCGGCCGGTGTCCAGGTCGTCGACCATGGCGTCGTCGAGGGCGGCGGCGGTGTGGACGACGGCGGTCAGCGGGAGTTCGCGCGGTACGGCGGCCAGGACGGCGGCCAGGGCCGCGCGGTCGGCGGTGTCGCAGGCGGCGAGGGTGACGCGGGCGCCGTCCGCTTCGAGTGCGGCGCGCAGTTCGGCCGCGCCGGGTGCGTCGGGGCCGCGGCGGCTGAGCAGCAGGAGGTGTGCGGCGCCGCGGCGGGCCAGCCGGCGGGCGACGTGGGCGCCGAGCGCGCCGGTGCCGCCGGTGACGAGCACGGTGCCGCGCGGCTCCCAGGCGTCGCGGGTCCCGGGCCGGGCCGGGGCCGCCGAGGGGGCCGGTGTGTGGAGGAGGCGGCGCCGGTAGGTGCCCGAGGGGCGTACGGCGACGGCCCGGTCGCCCGCGCCGGGTCCGGCGTCCGCGGCGGCCCGCAGGGCCGCGCGGAGCCGTTCGCGGCCCCGCTGCTCCAGCGGGCCGGAGGGCAGGTCGACGACACCGCCCCAGCGTTCGGGGTGCTCGGCGCCGAGGACGCCGGCGAGGCCCCACAGGAGGGCCTGGTCGGGGCGGTCGAGCCGGTCGGAGCGGTCCACCGAGACGGCGCCCCGGGTCACGGTCCACAGCGGCGCGGACGCGCCGGCGTCGCCGAGGGCCTGTACGAGCGCCACGGTCGCGGCGAATCCGGCCGGGGTCACCAGGCCGTCGGCCGGTTCCTCGACCAGGCCGAGGAGCGAGAGGACACCGGCGAGCGGGGCGGTGTCGGGCACCGCGGCGAGCGCGTCGTCCAGCCGGTGCGCGAGTGCGTCGCGGCCGGCCGTCGCGGGCACGTCCAGCCGCAGCACACGACCCGGCCCGTCCAGCGCGGCCAGGCAGTCGGCGACCGCGTCCTGGTGGTCGTGCCCGTCTTCGGGTACGACCACGAGCCAAGTGCCGTCGTCCGGGCCGGCGGTGGCCGTCTCCGGAACGGGCTGCCAGGCGATGCGGTGGCGCCAGCCGTCGAGGGTCCTGTCCTCGAGGCTGCGCCGGTGCCACTGCGACAGTGCGGGCAGTACGGCGCCGAGCGGTGTGCCCGCCGGGTCGGCGGCGTCGAGGGCGAGCATGTCCGCGACGGCTTCCAGGTCCTGGCCCTGGACTGCAGTCCAGAAGCCCTCCTCCACCGGGTCGCCGGCCGGCCGGCCCGCACCGCCGGCCGGGTCCGAGGGCTTGGCGCGCAGCCAGTAGTGGCGGTGCTGGAAGGCGTACGTCGGCAGGTCGACGCGGCGGGCGCCGGTCCCGGCGAAGTAGGCGGCCCAGTCGAGGGGGGCGCCGTGCGCGTAGGCCCGGGCGAGCGCGGTGACCAGGGCGCGCGTCTCGTCCCGGCCCTTGACCAGCACGGGCACGTACACGGCGTCGGGGGCGGTGTCGGCGGCCATGGCCGACAGCACGCCGTCCGGACCCAGCTCCACGAACCGGGTGACGCCCTGGCCCTGGAGGGCGGCGACGCCGTCGGCGAAGCGCACGGCCTCGCGGACGTGCCGGACCCAGTACTCCGGCGAACACAGCTCCTCGGCGGAGGCCGGCGCGCCGGTGAGGTCCGAGACCAGGTCGATGGCGGGAGCGGCGAACTCCACGGTCTCAAGTACGGCGCGGAAGTCCGCGAGCATCGGATCCATCAGCGGGGAGTGGAAGGCGTGGGAGACGGTCAGCCGTTTGGTCTTCACCCCGCGCCCGTCGAGCGCGTCCGCGATGGTGGTCACGGAATCGGCCGCGCCGGAGATCACGACAGAGGCCGGCCCGTTGACGGCGGCGATGCTGACGTCCTCGTACGCGGCGACCAGCTCGGCCGCCTCCGCCTCGGAAGCCCGCACGGACACCATCGCGCCACCAGCCGGCAGCGCCTGCATCAGCCGGCCGCGGGCGACGACGAGCCGCGCCGCGTCGGAGAGGGAGAACACCCCGGCCACATGGGCGGCGGCGATCTGGCCCACCGAATGCCCCAGGAGGCAGTCGGGCTTCAGGCCCCAGCTCTCCACCAGCCGGTACAGGGCCACTTCGAGGGCGAACAGCGCGGGCTGAGTGAACTCCGTACGGTCCAGCTCAGCCGATTCGTCGGCGAACATCACCTCGCGCAGCGGACGCCCCAGCACCGGGTCGATCTCCGCGCACACGGCGTCCAGCGCCGCGGCGAACACCGGGAAGGCGGCGTACAGCTCGCGCCCCGTCCCGGCGCGCTGCGCGCCCTGCCCCGTGAACAGGAAGGCCGTGCGCCCCGCTGCGGTCTGCCCGACGGAGCCGCCGCCCTGTGCCAGTGTCCCGACGGCCTCCAGCAGCTCGGTCCGGTCGCCGCCGACGAGGACGGCGCGGTGCTCGAAGGCGTGCCGGGTGGTGGCCAGCGAGAACGCGACGTCGGCCGGCCGGAGCTCCGGGTGCTCGGTGAGGTGCGCCGAGAGCCGCCCGGCCTGGGCCCGTACCGCGCTCTCGGAGCGGCCCGAGACCACCCACGGAACGATGCCGGCGCCGGTGTGCGCGGTGTCGGCGGGGGTCTCCTGCGGGGCCTGCTCCAGGACTACGTGCGCGTTGGTGCCGCTGATGCCGAACGAGGAGACGCCGGCCCGGCGCGGCCGGTCCTCGGCCGCCGGCCAGTCCCGCTGCTCGGTCAGCAGCTCGACGAGCCCGGCCGACCAGTCGACGTGGCCGGACGGCTCGTCGACGTGCAAGGTCCGGGGCAGCACGCCGTGCCGCATCGCCTCGATCATCTTGATGACGCCGCCGACGCCGGCGGCGGCCTGCGTGTGGCCGATGTTCGACTTGAGGGAGCCGAGGTAGAGCGGCCGGCCGGCGGGGCGGCCCTGCCCATAGGTGGCGAGGAGGGCCTGGGCCTCGATGGGGTCGCCGAGCGAGGTGCCGGTGCCGTGCGCCTCGACGGCGTCGACGTCGGCCGGGGCCAGTCCGGCGTTGGCCAGGGCGGCCCGGATCACGCGCTGCTGGGAGGGTCCGCTGGGGGCGGTGAGGCCGTTGGAGGCGCCGTCCTGGTTGACGGCGGTGCCGCGGATGACCGCCAGGACGGGATGGCCCAGCCTGCGGGCGTCGGAGAGCTTCTCCACGAGCAGCACGCCGACGCCCTCGGACCAGCCGGTGCCGTCGGCGGAGTCGGCGAAGGACTTGCAGCGGCCGTCGCCGGCCAGGCCGCCCTGCCGGGCGAAGTCCTCGAAGGTCGCGGGGGTCGGCATCACGGTGACGCCGCCGGCCAGCGCCATGGTGCACTCGCCGGCCCGCAGCGCCTGCACGGCGAGGTGCAGGGCCACCAGCGACGAGGAGCACGCCGTGTCGACGCTGACGGCGGGACCCTCGAACCCGAAGGTGTAGGAAACGCGCCCGGACAGCACACTGCTGGCGGTGCCGATGCCGAGGTAGCCCTCGACCTCGGCGGGCACCTCGTCCAGCCGGGCGCCGTAGTTGTGGTACATCAGGCCGGCGAAGACGCCGACCTTCCGGCCGCGCAGGGAGAACGGGGCGATGCCGGCCCGTTCGACCGCCTCCCACGAGGCCTCCAGCAGCAGCCGCTGCTGCGGGTCCATGCCCATCGCCTCGCGCGGGGAGACCTTGAAGACCTCGGCGTCGAAGGCGCCGGCGTCGTGGAGGAAGCCGCCCTCCCGGGCGTACACGGCCTCTTCGCCGTCCGGCCCGGGGCCGACCAGCTCCTCGCAGTCCCAGCCGCGGTCCGCCGGGAAGGCGGTGATCCCGTCCGTACCCGACTCCACCAGCCGCCACAGGTCCTCGGGGGACCGGACGCCGCCCGGGTAGCGGCAGCCGATGCCGACGACGGCTATGGGCTCCCGTCCCTTGCCCTCCGCCAACCGCAGACGTTCGGTCGTCTCGTGGAGGTCAGCGGTGACCCTTTTCAGATATTCACGAAGCTTGTCTTCGTTAGCCATCAGAGCACACCTTCGGGTACGTCAGGAGATCGGGAGGGAGCGGGAGGATCGGAAGGGATCGGAAGGCCGGCAGGGGTCCGCGGGGCGGCCGCCGTGCGGTCAGGAGGCGCCGAACCGCTGGTCGATGAAGGCGAAGAGCTCGTCGTCGGACGCCGAGTCCAGCTCCTGCGACACGGACTCCTCGGGCTCCTCGCCCGCGTCGGCCGCGGCCGGACCGGCCTCGTGGGCCGCGTACGCGTCGGCCCACTTCGCCACCAGCCCCTTGAGGCGGGTCGCGAACACCGCCTGTGCCGCGTCGTCGGGGACGAGCGCCGCCACGGTCTCCGGCGCCATGGCCGAGAAAGCGGCTTCGAGCCGGTCCAGCTCCCCGAGGATGGCGGCGGCGCCGTCGGCCTCCGGGGCGAGGCCCGCGTACAGGTGGTCGACGAGGTCGGCGACGGTCGGGTGGTCGAAGACCAGGGTCGCGGAGAGGCGCAGCCCCGTCTCGGCGCCCAGCCTGTTGCGGAGTTCGACGGCGGTCAGCGAGTCGAAGCCGAGTTCGGTGAAGGCCTGCCGGTCCTCGAAGGCACCGGCCGAGGCGTGGCCGAGCACGCTCGCGACGGCGGTCCGTGCGAGCTCGGTCACCGCCGCGCGCCGTGCGTCATGCGTCGTGAGCTCGGCGAGGCGGCGGCGCAGCCCGTCCGCGCCGGCGGGTGCGGCCGGTGCGGCGGACGCCGTCCTGAGGGCGCGGCCGCCGCGGACCAGTCGCCGGTGGACGGCCGGAAGGGTGCCGCGGTCGGCGCGGCCGCGCAGGGCCGCGAGGTCGAGGCGCACCGGCACGAGGGCCGGCTCTCCGCTGCCCGCGCCGGTGTCGAGGAGTTCCAGTCCCTCGTCCACCGTGAGCGGCACGATCCCGGCGCGCTGGATGCGCTCGACGTCGGCCGGGGTGAGACCGGCGCCCATGCCCGCCGTCTCCTCCCACAGACCCCAGGCCAGGGAGGTGGCGGGGAGTCCGAGGCCGTGGCGGTGGGCGGCGAGGGCGTCCAGGAACGCGTTGGCGGCCGCATAGTTGGCCTGGCCCGCGCTGCCGAGCACACCGGCGACGGACGAGAACAGCACGAACGCGTCCGGCTTCACGCCGAGTTCCTGGGTGAGGTCGTGCAGGTGCCAGGCCGCGTCGACCTTGGCCCGCAGGACCTTCGAGAGCCGTTCGGGGGTCAGCGAGGCGATGGTCCCGTCGTCGACGACACCGGCGGCGTGCACGACCGCGTTCACGGGATGGGCGGCCAGCAGGGAAGCCAGAGCCTCCCGGTCGGAAACGTCACAGGCCGCGACGGTCACCGACGCGCCCAGCTCCTCCAGCTCGCCGCGCAGCTCGTCAGCACCCGGAGCGTCCAGGCCCCGCCGGCTGACCAGCACCAGATCCCGCACCCCGTGCCCGGTCACCAGATGCCGGGCCACCACAGCACCCAGACCACCCGTACCACCGGTCACCAACACCGGACCCGCACCGAACCCACCGGCAGCCTGGGCGTTCTGGCCCGCCCGCACCAGACGAGGCACGAGCACCCGCCCCTCACGCAACGCCGCCTGGCCCTCGCCCGAGGCGACGACCGAGGCGATCAGCTCCGGCGTCAGCGCGTCCCGGTCGTCCACATCCACCAGGACGAACCGGCCCGCACCCTCCGACTGGGCGGAGCGCACCAGGCCCCACACGACGGACGCCGCCACATCGGCGACCTCCGCCCCACCGGCGGCCACGGCACCCCGCGTCACCAGCACCAGGGCCCGGTCCTCCTCCGCCCAGCCCCGCACCAGCTCCAGGGCCCGCGACGCCAACCCATGAGCCGCACCCGGAACACCGGCCTCCTCCACAACGGAGACAAGGTCGACGACGGTGGCGTCCTCGCCACCGCCTTCGGCGGCGGGGAGGGTTGCCGGGGTCCACTCCAGCCGGAAGAGGCAGTCACGGCCCGCACCGCCGGACAGGGCGGCCCGGCCGTCCACGGGGCGCAGCGCCAGCGAGTCCACCGACAGCACCGCACCACCGGCGGCGTCCATGACGGCGAGCGACACCCCACCCGTGTCCGAGCGGCTCAGGCGGACCCTCAGGGCAGCGGCGCCGGCGGCGTGCAGGGAGACGCCCGACCAGGCGAACGGCAGGTGACCGCCCGTCCCCTCCGGAAGCAGACCGCCCACGCGCAGCGCGTGCAGGGCCGCGTCGAGGAGCGCCGGGTGCAGGCCGAAGCCGCCCGCCTCCGCGGCCGCGTCCTCGGGCAGGGCGACCTCGGCGAAGACCTCGTCGCCCGAACGCCAGACCGACCGCAGCCCCTGGAACAGCGGTCCGTACGCGAACCCGCCGTCCGCGAAGTCCGCGTAGAGCCCGTCGATGTCGAGTCGCTCGGCGTCCTGCGGCGGCCACGTGGCCGGACCGGCGGGGGGCACCGCGACGCCGGGCACGAGGGTGCCCGTCGCGTGCGTGCTCCACGCCCCGTCGTCCGAGGCGTCGGCCCGCGCGTGGAGGGTCAGCGGCCGGCGGCCCTCCGCGTCGGCGGGACCCACCACCAGCTGCACCGAGACGCCGTTGCGCTCGGGCAGGACCAGGGGCTCGCTCAGCGTCAGCTCCTCGAGACCACCGCAGCCGACCTGGGCGCCGGCGTGCAGGGCCAGCTCCACGAACGCCGTGCCCGGCAGGATGACGGTGCCGTGTACCGCGTGCCCGGCCAGCCACGGGTGCGTGTCCAGGCCCAGTCGCGCCGTGAACACGTCCCCCTGGCCGCCGGCGAGTTCCACGGCGGCGCCGAGCAGCGGGTGCGCGGCCGGGCGCAGGCCCAGGTCGGCGGCGTCGGCGGCGCCGGTGGACGACTTCAGCCAGTAGTGCTGGTGCTGGAAGGCGTACGTGGGAACGTCGACGCGGCGCGCGCCGGTCGGGGCGAAGAAGGCCTCCCAGTCCACGGCCACGCCGTGGGCGTACGCCCGCCCCAGGGCGGCGACCGCGGATTCCGCCTCGGTCCGGTCCTTGCGCAGCACGGGCACGAAGACGCCGTCTTCGATGCAGTCGGCGCCCATCGCGGAGAGCACGCCGTCCGGCCCGAGCTCGACGAACCGGGTCACGCCCTGGCCCTGGAGGGCGGCGACGCCGTCGGCGAAACGGACCGCCTCGCGGACATGGCGCACCCAGTACTCGGGCGAGCAGAGCTCTTCCCCGGAAGCCACCTCACCCGTGAGGTTGGAGACCACGGGGATCCGCGGTGCGGCGAACGCGACCGATTCCAGGACCGTGCGGAATTCGTCCAGCATCGGGTCCATCAGCGGCGAGTGGAACGCGTGGCTGACCGTGAGCCGCTTGGTCTTCACCCCGCGCTCGGCCAGCACACCCGCGAGGGCGGTCACCGAGTCTTCGGCACCGGAGATCACGACAGAACCCGGCCCGTTGACGGCGGCGATACTCACGTCCTCGTGCGAGGCGACCAGCTCGGCCACCTCCGCCTCGGAGGCCCGCACGGAGACCATGGCACCACCAGCCGGCAGCGCCTGCATCAGCCGACCACGCGCGACGACCAGCCGCGCCGCGTCGGAGAGGGAGAACACCCCCGCCACATGCGCGGCGGCAATCTCGCCAATGGAGTGACCCAGCAGATAGTCGGACTTCAGACCCCAGCTCTCCACGAGCCGGAACAGCGCCACCTCGATCGCGAACAGCGCCGGCTGCGTGAACTCCGTACGGTCCAGCTCAGCCGACTCGGCTGCAAACATCACCTCCCGCAGCGAACGGCCCAACACCGGGTCGATCTCCGCACACACGGCATCCAGCGCCTCGGCGAACACCGGGAAGGCGGCGTACAGCTCGCGCCCCATCCCGGCGCGCTGCGCACCCTGACCCGTGAACAGGAAGGCCACGGAGCCCGTGTCGGCGCGGCCGACGAGCGTCTGGTCCGCGGTCTCGCCCTGTGCGAGTGCGCGCAGCCCGGCGAGGGCGTCGGCGCGGTCGGTGGCGAGCACCACCGCGCGGTGCTCCAGCGAGGAGCCGATGGCGGCGGTGGAGCGGGCGAGGTCGAGCGGGTGGGCGTCCGGACGGGCGTCCAGGTGTGCGAGGAGGGCGTCCGCCTGGAGCGGCAGGGCCGCCGCCGTCTTGCCGGACAGCACCAGCGGGACGCGGGGCAGCCGTACGGTGTCCCCGGCCGGCCGGGGCTCCTCCTGCCGGCCCGGTCCCTGCTCCGCGCCGGCCTCTTCGAGGATGACGTGGGCGTTGGTGCCGCTGATGCCGAACGAGGAGACGCCGGCCCGGCGCGGACGGTCGGCCTGGGCCCAGTCCCGCTGCTCGGTCAGCAGTTCCACGGCGCCGGCGTCCCAGTCGATCTGCGGGGAGGGCTCGTCGACGTGCAGGGTTCGGGGCAGGACGCCGTGGCGCATCGCCTGAACCATCTTGATCACGCCGCCGACGCCGGCGGCGGCCTGGGTGTGGCCGAGGTTGGACTTGAGGGAGCCGAGCCACAGCGGCTCGTCGCCGGAACGTTCCTGCCCGTACGTGGCCAGCAGTGCCTGCGCCTCGATCGGGTCGCCGAGCTTCGTACCGGTGCCGTGCGCCTCGACGGCGTCGACGTCCGCGGCCGACAGGCCGGCGTTGGCGAGGGCCTGGCGGATGACGCGCTGCTGCGAGGGCCCGTTGGGGGCGGTCAGCCCGTTGGAGGCGCCGTCCTGGTTGATCGCGGAGCCGCGGACCAGCGCGAGGACCTGGTGGCCGTTGCGGCGGGCGTCCGACAGGCGCTCCAGGACGAGGACGCCGACACCCTCGGACCAGCCCGTACCGTCCGCGGCGGCGGCGAAGGACTTGCAGCGGCCGTCGGCGGCGAGGCCGCGCTGCTTGCTGAACTCCACGAACGTGGCGGGGGACCCCATGACGGTGACGCCCCCCGCGAGGGCCATCGTGCACTCGCCGCTGCGCAGCGCCTGCGCCGCCCAGTGCAGGGCGACCAGCGACGAGGAGCAGGCGGTGTCGACGGTGACGGCCGGGCCCTCCAGGCCCAGGGTGTAGGCGACGCGGCCGGACAGCACGCTGCCCGAATTGCCCGTGCCGAGGTAGCCCTCGACACCGTCGGGGACGCTCTGGAGGCGGCCCGCGTAGTCGTGGTACATCAGGCCGGCGAAGACGCCGGTGGCGCTGCCGCGCAGTGAGGTCGGGTCGATGCCGGCGCGCTGCACGGCCTCCCAGGAGGTTTCCAGCAGCAGCCGCTGCTGGGGGTCCATGGCGAGGGCCTCACGGGGCGAGATCCCGAAGAATCCGGCGTCGAACAGGCCCGCTTCGTGCAGGAACCCGCCCTCCTGGACGTAGGAGGTGCCCCGCCGGTCGGGGTCGGAGTCGAAGAGCCCGTCGAGCCTCCAGCCGCGGTCCTGGGGGAAGGGCGAGATCCCGTCGTCCCCGGCGAGGAGCATGCTCCACAGGTCCTCGGGGGAGCGGACGCCGCCCGGGTAGCGGCAGCCCATGCCGACGATCGCGATCGGTTCGTCGTCCGCGGACGGCGCGCGGAGGGTGGCGGCCGCCGGGGCCGGGTCGGTGTCGTCGTCGACGAGTTCGGCGCAGATGAACTCGGCGAGGGCCTGCGGGGTGGGGTAGTCGAAGACCAGGGTGGCCGGCAGTCGCAGCCCGGTGGCCGCGCCGAGCCGGTTGCGCAGGTCGATCGCGGTCAGGGAGTCGAATCCCAGTTCGTTGAAGGCCCGTCCGCCGGACATCTTCTCGGGCGCGTGCCCGAGGACGCCCGCCGCGGCCGATCGTACGAGGTCGAGGACGACGCGCAGCCGCTCCGCGGAGGCGAGCCCGCCGAGGGTCTGGGCGAGCCCGGCCTCGGAGGCTCGGGAGCGCGCCCGGCGCGAACGGGGCCCGGCCGTGTCCGCGAGGCGTTCGAGGACCACCGGCAGGGTGCCGCGGTCCGCGCGGCCGCGCAGGGCCGCGAGGTCGAGGCGCATCGGGACGAAGGCCGGTTCTCCGCTGCCCACGCCGGTGTCGAGGAGCCGGAGCCCCTCCCCCACCGCCAGCGGAAGGATTCCCGCACGGTGGATGCGGTCCACCTCGGCGCTGCCGAGCGCGGCGCCCATGCCGGCGGTCTCCTCCCACAGACCCCAGGCGAGGGAGGTCGCGGCGAGGCCCAGCCCATGGCGATGGGCTGCAAGGGCGTCGAGGAAGCAGTTGGCGGCCGCGTAGTTGCCCTGGCCCGCGCTGCCGAGCACACCGGCGGCGGACGAGAACAGCACGAACGCGTCCAGGTCGTCGGTCAGTTCGTGGAGGTGCCAGGCCGCGTCGACCTTGGCCCGCAGGACCTTCGAGAGCCGTTCGGGGGTCAGGGAGGCGATGGTCCCGTCGTCGACCACACCGGCGGCGTGCACGACCGCCTTGACCGGGTGGGCGGCCAGCAGGGAAGCCAGAGCCTCCCGGTCGGAGACGTCACAGGCCGCGACGGTCACGGCCGCGCCCAGCTCCTCCAGCTCGCCGCGCAGCTCGTCAGCACCCGGGGCGTCCAGGCCCCGCCGGCTGACCAGCACCAGATCCTGCACCCCGTGCCCGGTCACCAGGTGCCGGGCCACCACAGCACCCAGACCACCCGTACCACCGGTCACCAACACCGGACCCGCACCGAAACCACCGGCATCCGCAGTCCCCTGGGCCGCCCGCACCAGACGCGGCACGGACACCCGGCCGCTCCGGACGGCCACCTGCGGCTCACCCGAAGCCACCACCGAAGCGATGAGCTCCGGCGTCAGCGCGTCCCGGTCGTCCACATCCACGAGAACGAACCGGCCCGCACCCTCCGACTGGGCGGAGCGCACCAGACCCCACACGACAGACGCCGCCACATCGGCGACCTCCGCCCCACCGGCGGCCACAGCACCCCGCGTCACCAGCACCAGGGCCCGGTCCTCCTCCGCCCAGCCCCGCACCAGCTCCAGGGCCCGCGACGCCAACCCATGGGCCGCACCCGGAACACCGGCCGCCTCGTCGGCGGAGACAAGGTCGACAACGACGGCGTCACCGGCCCCCTCGACGGTGGGAACGTCCACCGCCGACCACACCAGCCGGTACAGGGAGTCCGTACCGCCGGGCGCGGCCATCCGGCCGTCGACCGGCCGCAGCGCGAGCGAGTCCACCGACAGCACCGGGGCACCGGTGGCGTCGGCCACCTCCACCTTCACCGCGGCCTGGCCGGCCGGGCTGAGGCGCACGCGCAGCCGCGAGGCGCCCGCGGCGTGGAGGGACACGCCCGACCAGGCGAACGGCAGCTGACCCCGAACGGAGCCTTCGCGCAGGCCGCCGAAGCGCAGCGCGTGCAGGGCGGCGTCGAGGAGCGCCGGGTGCAGTCCGAAGCGGCCCGCCTCCTCGGCCGCGTCCTCGGGGAGCGCGACCTCGGCGAAGACCTCGTCACCGGCGCGCCACGCGGCTTGAAGGCCCTGGAAGGCCGGGCCGTGCTCGACGACCCCGGACTCCTCGTAGAAGAGTTCGACGTCGACGGGGACGGCGTCCGCGGGCGGCCACGAGGTCGGCGAGAACACCGGCACGTCGGTCTCGGCGGCGACTGCTCCGGAGGCGTGCCGCGTCCACGGACCGTCGTACTCGCCCGCGTCCGGGCGGGAGAAGAAGTCCACCGGCCGCAGACCACCTTCGTCCGCTGCACCCACCACGATCTGCACCTGGACGCCGCCGGTCTCCGGCAGCACCAGCGGCGCCTCGATCGTCAGCTCCACCAGCCGGCCGCAGCCCACCTGGTCACCGGCCCGCACCGCCAACTCCACGAACGCCGTTCCCGGCAGGACCGCCGATCCGAGCACGCGGTGCTGGGCGAGCCACGGGTGCGTGTTCAGGGACAGGCGGCCCGTGAGGACGGTGTCGTCGGCATTGGCGAGGGTCACGGCCGCGCCGAGCAGCGGGTGGTCCGCCGGGTCGAGTCCGAGCCCGCCTGCGTCCGCCGCGGCTTCCGGCGCGTGCTTCGGCCAGTAGCGCTGGTACTGGAAGGCGTACGTCGGGAGGTCCACGCGCCGTGCGCCGGTTCCGGCGAAGTACGCGGCCCAGTCCACCGCCACGCCGTGCGCGTACGCCTGGGCCACACCCGCAACGGCCGCCTCCGGCTCGTCGCGGTCCTTGCGCAGCACCGGCACGAACACGCCGTCCTCGACGCACTCGGCGCCCATCGCGGCCAGCACGCCGTCCGGGCCCAGCTCGACGAACCGGGTCACGCCCTCGCCCCGCAGGGCCACCACACCGTCGGCGAAGCGGACCGCCTCACGGACGTGGCGCACCCAGTACTCCGGCGAGCAGAGCTCCCCTGCCGAAGCCACCTCACCCGTGAGGTTGGAGACCACGGGGAGGGTCGGCGCGGCGAAGTCGACGGACCCCAGGACGGCACGGAACTCGTCCAGCATCGGGTCCATCAGCGGCGAGTGGAACGCGTGGCTCACCGTCAGCCGCTTGGTCTTCACCCCGCGCTCGGCCAGCACATCCGCAACAGCGGTCACGGAATCGGCCGCACCCGAGATCACCACGGAGGAAGGCCCGTTGACGGCCGCGATGCTCACGTCCTCGTACGCGGCGACCAGCTCGGCCACCTCCGCCTCGGCAGCACGCACCGACACCATCGCACCACCAGCCGGCAGCGCCTGCATCAGCCGACCACGGGCGACGACCAGCCGCGCCGCATCAGCCAGCGAGAACACCCCCGCCACATGCGCAGCGGCGATCTCACCAATGGAGTGACCCAGCAGATAGTCGGACTTCAGACCCCAGCTCTCCACCAGCCGGAACAGCGCCACCTCGATCGCGAACAGCGCCGGCTGCGTGAACTCCGTACGGTCCAGCTCAGCGGAGTCCTCCGCAAACATCACCTCCCGCAGCGAACGGCCCAACACCGGGTCGATCTCCGCACACACCGCATCCAGCGCCTCCGCGAACACCGGGAACGCCGCATACAACTCACGCCCCATCCCGGCGCGCTGCGCACCCTGACCCGTGAACAGGAAACCCGTCAGACCCGGGACCACCGCACCACGCACCACACCCGCCGCCGAACCACCCCGCGACAGAGCCTCAAGCGCCGCACCACGATCACCTCCCCACACCACCGCCCGGTGCTCGAACACCGAACGCGTCACCGCCAACGAAAACCCGACATCAACCGCATCCACACCCGCCGACGACCCCGCCAACGGCACCAGCCGACCGGCCTGCGCACCCAACGCCTCCGCCGAACGACCCGACACCACCCACGGCACCACCGGCAGAGACACGGAGGCGCCCGCAGCCGGCTCGACCGGCTCCGCCTCCGGGGCCTCTTCGAGGACCACGTGGGCGTTCGTGCCGCTGATGCCGAACGACGAGACGCCGGCCCGGCGCGGATGCCCGGTCTCGGGCCAGTCGCGGGCCTGCGTCAGCAGTTCGACCGCACCCGCCGACCAGTCGACGTGGGGGGACGGCGCGTCGGCGTGCAGGGTGCGGGGCAGCGCTCCGTGCCGCATGGCCTCGACCATCTTGATGACGCCGGCGACGCCCGCCGCGCACTGGGTGTGGCCGATGTTGGACTTCAGGGACCCCAGGTAGAGAGGTTCGCCGTCCCCGCGGCCCTGCCCGTACGTGGCGAGGAGGGCCTGCGCCTCGATCGGGTCGCCCAGCTTCGTGCCGGTGCCGTGGGCCTCGACGGCGTCGACGTCGGCGGGGAGGAGCCTGGCGTTGTCGAGGGCCTGGCGGATGACGCTCTGCTGGGACGGGCCGTTCGGGGCGGTCAGGCCGCTGCTGGCGCCGTCCTGGTTGACGGCCGAGCCGCGGACGACGGCGAGGACGGGGTGGCCGTTGCGGCGGGCGTCGGAGAGGCGTTCGACGAGCAGGAGGCCGACTCCGTCGGAGAAGCCGGCGCCGTCGGCGTCGGCGGCGAAGGCCTTGCAGCGGCCGTCGCGGGCGAGGCCCTGCTGGCGGCTGAACTCGGTGAACAGCCGCGGGGTCGACATGACGGTGACACCGCCGGCGACGGCCAGCGAGCAGTCGCCCTGCCGGATGGCCTGGACGGCGAGGTGCAGGGCGACGAGGGAGGAGGAGCAGGCCGTTCCGACGGTGACGGCGGGGCCGACGAGGCCGAGCGTGTAGGAGACGCGGCCGGAGATCAGGCTGGCGGCGTTGCCGGTGAGGACGTGGCCCTCGATGCCGCCGCCGGCGTTGCGCAGCCGGCTGTCGTAGTTCTCGGCGCCCGCGCCGATGAACACGCCGGTGCGGGTGCCGCGCAGGTCGGACACGTCGATCCCGGCGCGTTCGAAGACCTCCCAGGAGGTTTCCAGCAGCAGCCGCTGCTGGGGGTCCATGGCGAGGGCCTCACGGGGCGAGATCCCGAAGAACTCGGGGTCGAAGTCGGCTATGCCGTCGACGAAGCCGCCCTCGCGCGCGTAGCTGGTGCCGCTGCGGGTCTGCTCGGGGTCGTAGAGCTCCGCCAGGTCCCAGCCGCGGTCGTCGGGGAAGGGCGCGATGGCGTCGGTGCCGGCGTCGAGGAGCTCCCACAGGTCCTCGGGGGTGCGTACGCCGCCGGGGAAGCGGCAGCTCATCCCGACGATGGCAATGGGTTCCCGCTCGGCGTCCTCGATGTCGCGCAGCCGCTGGCGGGTACGCCGCAGGTCGGTAGTGACGCGCTTGAGGTAGTCGCGGAGTTTCGCTTCGTTGTCCATCTTCATCCAACCCATCGCTTCGTCGAGCCCGTCGCGGCGGTCGACGGGAGCCGCCCCCGGGGCCGCGCGCGTGGCGGCGGGCTCCCGGGGGCGCGTGTGCGTCCGGTGCGGCGCGGTCCCGTCAGGACAGGCCGAGCTCTTCGTCGATCAGATCGAAGATCTCGTCGTCGCTGGCGGTTTCGATCGCGTCCTCGACGAGGGACGTGGCCGTCCCGGCGCCGTGCTTGTCACGCCATTTGAAGAGCAGGGTCTCCAGGCGCGCGGTGATCCTGTGGGACGCCTCGTCCTCCGTGTCGAGCGGAAGCAGCATCGCCTCGAGCCGTTCCAGCTCGGCCTCGACGGCCGCGGTCCCCTCCGGTGTGCCGCTCCCCTCCGGTGCCAGCCGTTCGTCCAGGTGGCCGGCGAGGTGGGCGGGGGTGGGGTGGTCGAAGACGAGGGTGGCGGAGAGGCGCAGCCCGGTGGCTGCGTTGAGGCGGTTGCGGAATTCCACAGCGGTCAGTGAATCGAATCCCAGGTCGAGGAATCCTCGTGTGGGTTCGATGGCGGCCGGGTCGCTGTGGCCGAGGACGACGGCGGCCTGTCCGCAGACGAGGCTGCCCAGCAGGCGTGCCCGTTCCGGCCCGGTCAGACCGGTCAGGCGTTCCCGCAGGCCGGCCGCGGTGTCGGCGGGTGTCGCGGCGGTCTGCGCGGCGTTGCGCAGGCGGCCCGCGGAGCCCGTGGCACGGGCGAGTTCGCGCAGCACGGCGGGCAGGGCCGGGTCGTCGGCGCGCAGGGCGGAGGTGTCGATCCTGGCCGGTACGAGGGCCGGACGGCCGGTGGCGGCGGCGGCGTCGAAGGCGGCCAGGCCCTGCTCGGTGGCGAAGGGAGCGAGGCCTCGGCGGGCCATGCGCTGGGCGTCGGCGGCGCCGAGGTGGCCGGTGAGGCCGCTGGCCTGCGCCCACAGGCCCCAGGCCAGGGAGAGCGCGGGCAGGCCCCGGACGGCCCGGTGGCGGGCGAGTGCGTCGAGGAAGGCGTTGGCGGCGGCGTAGTTGGCCTGGGCGAGGCCGCCGAAGGTGCCCGAGACGGAGGAGAACAGGACGAACATCGACAGGTCGAGGCCGGCGGTCAGTTCGTGGAGGTGGATCGCCGCGTCGGCCTTGGGCCGCAGGACGGCCCCGACCTGGCGGTCCGTCAGCGCGGTGACGGTGCCGTCGTCGAGGACGCCCGCGGTGTGCACGACGCCGGTCAGGGGGTGTTCGGCGGGTACGGAGGCGAGGAGGGCGGCGAGCGCGTCGCGGTCGGCGACGTCGCAGGCGGCGACGGTGACCTCGGCGCCCAGCGCGGTCAGTTCGCTGACGGTCTCGGCGGCGTCGGGTGCCTGCGGGCCGCGTCGGCCGGCGAGCAGAAGGTGCCGTACGCCGTGCTCGGCGACGAGGTGGCGGGCGAGGTGGCGGGCGAGGGTGCCGGTTCCGCCGGTGATCAGGACGGTGCCGTCGGGGTCGGGGGCCGCGGGCACGGTGAAGACGTTCTTGCCGATGTGCTTGGCCTGAGCAACGTGCCGGAAGGCCTCGCGGGCCTGCCGTACGTCCCAGGCGCGCAGCGGCAGGTGGGTGAGGTGGCCGCGGGCGAACAGGTCGAGGATCTCGGTCAGCATCCGCTGGATGCGGTCGGGGTCGACGTCGCCGAGGTCGAGGGGGTGGTAGGTGAGGTGGGGGTGGTCGGCGGCGAGGCGTCCGGGGTCGCGCAGGTCGGTCTTGCCGATCTCCACGAAGCGTCCGCCGGGGCGTAGCAGCCGCAGGGACGCGTCGGTGAGCTCTCCGGCCAGCGAGTTGAGGACGACGTCGACGCCCGGGCGGTCGCCGGTGGCGAACCGCTGCTCGAAGTCGGCGGTGCGGGAGGAGGCGATCCGTTCGTCGGGCAGGCCCAGGGCGCGGAGGGTGTCCCACTTGGCCGGGGACGCGGTGCCGTGGACGGTCGCCCCGAGGTGGTGGGCGAGCTGGGTGGCGGCCATGCCGACACCGCCGGCGGCGGCGTGCACGAGGACGGATTCACCCGGCTGGAGGCGGGCGACGTCGACGAGGGCGTGGTAGGCGGTGAGGAAGACGACGGGGACGGCGGCGGCCTGGGCGAAGCTCCATCCGTCGGGGACGGGCGCGACGCGCCGGCGGTCGGTGACGGCCAGGGGGCCGACGGCGCCGGTGAGCAGGCCGGTGACGCGGTCGCCGGGGGCCAGGTCGGTGACGGCGCTGCCGGTCTCGACGACGACGCCGGCGCCTTCGGTGCCCATGAGCGCCTCGTCGGGGTACATGCCGAGGGCGATGAGGACGTCGCGGAAGTTGAGTCCGGCGGCGCGTACCGCGATGCGCACCTCGTGGGGTGCGAGGGGGGCCTCGGCGGCGGGGCAGGGCAGCAGCCGCAGGTCGTCGAGGGTGCCTTCCTTCACGGTGTCCAGGCGCCAGGCCGTGGTGCCGGCGGGTACGGCCAAGGCGTCCGCCGGGTCGACGGGCGCGAGGGCCGGCTGGTGGGCCGTGCCGCGGCGCAGCGCGAGCTGGGGTTCGCCGGTCAGCAGGGTGTCGACGAGGGCGCGGTCGGACTCCGGTGTGCCGTCGTGGTCGAGGAGGACGATGCGGCCGGGCGCCTCGGACTGGGCGGAGCGGATCAGGCCCCAGAGGGCGGCGCGGGTGAGGTCCGTGACGTCCTCGTGGTCGCCGGCGGCGACGGCGCCGCGGGTGACGAACACCAGCCGTGCGTCGTCGAACCGTTCCTCGCCGAGCCACTGCTGCACGGTCGCCAGGGCGCCCTGCAGGGCGGAGCGCACGGTGTCGGGGGTGGTGGGGGCGGGGCCGTCGCCGGTGTGGTCGACGAGGACCAGGTCGGGGACGGGGTAGCCGTCCTTGACGGCGGCGTGCAGCGCGTCGAGGTCCGGGTGGGTGTCGGCGCCGGGGGTTGCGGTGCCGCCGAGCACGGCGACGGCCGGGCGGGGGCCGGTGGCGGCCGGTTCGACGGCCAGCTCGCGCCAGGCGAGGGCGTGGACGTCGTCGGTGCGGGTGCGGCGGGCGGCGTTCAGCTCGCCGGCGGGAACGGGGCGGGAGACGAACGTGCCGATGGAGGCGACGGGTGCGCCGGTGACGTCCGCGACCAGCAGGGAGACCGAGTCGGGTCCGGCGGGCGTGATCCGTACGCGCAGCGCGGCCGCGCCCACCGCGTACAGGGCGACGTCGTGGAGGGCGAACGGCAGCCGGACTCCGGGCGCGTCCGGGCCGTCGCCGAGGGAGACCCGGCGGGCCTGGAGCGCCGCGTCGAGGAGGGCGGGGTGCACGCCGAAGGCGGCGGCGCCGGAGGTCTCCCCGTCGGGCAGCGCGACCTCGGCGTAGACCTCGTCGCCGAGCCGCCAGGCGCGGCGCAGGCCCTGGAAGGCCGGGCCGTAGTCGTAGCCGAGGGCGGTGAAGGTGTCGTAGATGCCGCAGACGTCGACGGGTTCGGCGGCGGCGGGCGGCCAGTCGGCCAGGTCCGTGCCGGGGGCCTCGGGGGCCTCGGGGGCCTCGGGGGCGAGGACGCCGCTGGCGTGGCGGGTCCAGCCGGCGGGGCCGTCGTCCTCGGGCCGCGAGTACAGCTCCATGGTGCGCCGGCCCGTGGCGTCGGGGGCGGCGACGGTGACCTGGAGCCGCAGGCCCGTGTCCTCGGGCAGGAGCATCGGCGCTTCGAGGGTGAGTTCCTCGACGCGGCCGCAGCCGACCTGGTGGGCGGCGTGCAGGGCGAGTTCGACGTACGCGGTCCCCGGGAGCAGCGCGGTGCCGGATACCGCGTGGTCGGCGAGCCACGGGTGGGTGTCCCGGGCGACCCGGCCGGTGAACAGCACGTCGTCCCCGCCGGCCCGGGTCACCACGGCGCCGAGCATGGGGTGCGCGCAGGCGCTGAGGCCCGCGGCGGACAGGTCGCCGGCGGTCCGGACGGCGGCGTCCGGCCAGAAGCGCTGGTGCTGGAAGGGGTACGTGGGCAGGTCGACGCGGCGGGCGCCGGTGTCCTCGAAGGCCTTGGCCCAGTCGACGTCGGCGCCGTTCACCCAGGCTTCCGCGAGGGAGGTCAGCAGGCGGGGCAGGCCGCCCTCGTCGCGGCGCAGGGTGCCGACGGCGGCCACGTCCATCTCCGCGAGGCCGACGGCGAGGACGGGGTGCGGGCTCGATTCCACGAACAGCCGGTGCCCGTCGGCGACGGCGGCTGCGACGGCCTGCTCGAACAGGACGGTGTTGCGCAGGTTGCGGTACCAGTAGCCGCCGTCGAGCTCGGTGCCGTCCAGCAGTTCGCCCGTGAGGGTGGAGTACATGGGGATGTCCGCCCGTCGCGGGTCCAGGCCGCCGAGCAGGACGGCCAGTTCGGCCTCCAGCTTCTCCACGTGGGCGCAGTGTGAGGCGTACTCGACGGCGATGCGGCGGGCCCGGACGCCCTCGGCTTCCAGGGCGGTGACGAGCTCCTCGCAGGCGTCGGCGTCACCGGAGACCACGGTGGAGACCGGCCCGTTGACGGCGGCGACGGCGAGGCGGCCCTCGAAGGAGGCGGCGATCCGCGCCCCGGCGTCGGCCGCCGACAGGCTGACCGAGACCATGCCGCCGAGGCCGGCGATGGCGTCGATGGCCCGGCTGCGCAGCGCGACGACCTTCGCGGCGTCCTCCAGGGACAGCGCCCCGGCCACGCACGCGGCGGCGATCTCGCCCTGCGAGTGGCCGATCACGGCCGCCGGCCGGACCCCGTAGGACTTCCAGACCTCTGCCAGGGACACCATCACCGCGAAGAGGACCGGCTGGACGACGTCCACCCCTTCGAGGGCGTCGTCCGACCGCAGGACCTCCGTCAGGGACCAGTCCACGTACGGGGCGAGGGCTTCCTCGCACTCCGCGATCCGCGCCGCGAACACCGGCGACGAGCCGAGCAGCCCGGCGGCCATGCCGGCCCACTGCGAACCCTGACCCGGGAAGACGAACACGGCGTCCGAGGCCGTCGCCCGGCCGCGGACCACCCCCGGCACGTCACGGCCCTCGGCCAGGGCCGTCAGCATCTCGCCGGTGCCGGGGCCGAGGACGACGGCCCGGTGCTCCATGACCGCGCGCGTCGTCGCCAGCGACAGGCCCACGTCGACGGGCTCCGCCTCCGGCCGGCCGGCGAGGTACGCGCCGAGGCGCTCGGCCTGCTCGCGCACCGCGGCCTCGGAACGGGCCGAGAACACCCACGGAACGGCAGCCGGCGTCCTGCGCTCCCCGGCGGGCCCGGCCTCGACGGCCTCTGCCCCGGCGGCCCCCTCGGGGGCCTGCTCCAGCACGACGTGGGCGTTGGTGCCGCTCACCCCGAACGAGGACACTCCGGCGCGGCGCGGGCGGCCGGTGTCGGGCCAGTCCCGGGCGTCGCCGAGGAGTTCCACGGCGCCCGCGCTCCAGTCGACGTGCGGGGTCGGCTCCTCGACGTGGAGGGTCTTGGGCAGGACGCCGTGGCGCATCGCCCCGACCATCTTGATGACGCTCGCCACGCCGGCGGCGGACTGGGTGTGGCCGATGTTCGACTTCACCGAGCCGAGGTAGAGGGGCCGGCCGGCGGGGCGGCCCTGGCCGTAGGCGGCGAGCAGGGCGTCCGCCTCGATGGGGTCGCCGAGCGCGGTGCCCGTGCCGTGGGCCTCGACCACGTCGATCTGCTGCGGGGACAGGCCCGCGTCGTCCAGGGCGGCGCGGATGACGCGCTGCTGGGACGGCCCGTTGGGGGCGGTCAGGCCGTTGCTGGCGCCGTCCTGGTTGACGGCGGTGCCGCGGACCACCGCGAGGACGCGGTGCCCGTTGGCCTCGGCGTCCGACAGGCGTTCCACGACCAGCAGGCCCACCCCTTCGGACATGCCCATGCCGTCGGCGTCGGCGGAGAACGCCTTCGAGCGGCCGTCGGCGGCCAGACCGCGCTGACGGGAGAACTCGACGTAGCGGCGCGGGGTCGACATGACGCAGACGCCGCCGACGAGGGCGAGGGTGCACTCCCCGCCGCGCAGCGCCCGGGCGGCGAGGTGGAGGGCGACCAGCGACGACGAGCACGCCGTGTCGACGGTCACCGCGGGGCCTTCGAGCCCCAGGGTGTAGGAGAGGCGGCCGGACATGACACTGCCGGTGCTGCCGATGCCCCGGTAGCCCTCGGTGCCCTCGGGCGGATCGGCGAGGAGGGCCGCGTAGTCCTGGCCGTTGGTGCCCACGTACACGCCCGTGCGGCTGCCGCGCAGCGACGCCGGGTCGATCCCGGCCCGCTCGAACGCCTCCCAGGAGGTCTCCAGCAGCAGCCGCTGCTGCGGGTCCATGGCGAGGGCCTCGCGCCGGTTGATCCCGAAGAAGTCGGCGTCGAAGTCCGCCGCGTCGTGGAGGAAGCCGCCGCGGCTCACGTAGCTGTGGCCCTGGCGGTCCGGGTCGGGGTCGAAGAGGTCCTCGAGCGGCCACCCGCGTTCGGTGGGGAACCCGGAGGTGGCGTCGACGGCTTCGCTGACGAGGGTCCACAGGTCCTCGGGGGACCGCACGCCGCCCGGATAGCGGCAGCTCATGCCGACGATGGCCAGCGGCTCGTGCTGCCGGGCCTCCAGGTCGTGCAGGCGGCGGCGGGTGTGGCGCAGGTCGACGGTGACCCGCTTCAGGTAGTCGGCGAGCTTGTCTTCATTCGCCATGGGAGGTCCTCCGGGTGACTGTTCGGGCGGCGTGGACGCCGGTGCGGCGCGCGAGCGCCTCAGCGGTTTCCGAGTTCTTCGTCGATGAGCTCGAACAGCTCCTCGTGACTGGCGAGTTCGAGGTCGGCGTCGTCGACGGTGGCGGTGAGGGCCGGGGACGGGAGCGCCGTCGGCACGGCCTCGCCGCAGCGGCGCAGCAGGGACCGCAGGCGGTCGGCGAACCCGGCTCGGGCGTCGTCGGCCTCGCAGACGCCGGCGAGTACCGCTTCGAAGGCGTCCAGTGCCGACAGGCCGCGCGTGATGTCGTCGGCGGCTTCGTCCGGCAGGAGTTCGGCGCGCAGGTGCGCGACGAGCGCCGCCGGGGTCGGGTGGTCGAAGACGAGACCGGCGGGCAGGCGCAGGCCGGTGGCGGCGCCGAGCCGGTTGCGCAGGTCCACTCCGGTCACGGAGTCGAAGCCCAGGTTTTTGAAGGGCCGGCGGGCGTCGATGCCGTCGGCGTCCGCGTGGCCGAGTACGGCGGCCACCTGCCGGCGGACCAGCGCGGTCAGGGCCCGGTCGCGTTCCGCCTCGGGGAGGTCGGCCAGTTCGTCGCGCAGCGAGCGCTCCGGTGCGGCTCCCGTCTGCGGCGCGGCTGCCGTGGCCGTGGCGCTGGCGGGTCCGGTGGCGGCGCGGTGTGCGGCGAGGACCGGGTCGAGGAGCCGGCTGGGCCGGGTGGCGGTGAAGGCGACGGCGAAGCGCTCCCAGTCGACGTCGGCGACGACCGCGGCCGGCTCCTCGTGCTCGACGGTCCGGCGGAGTGCGGCCAGGGCCTGCCCGGCGTCCATGGGCGGGACGCCGTGCAGGGCCCGCAGCTGCGTCGCCTCCCGCTCCTGCGCGGTCGGCGCGGGGCCCTCCCAGGAGCCCAGCTGCACGCAGGTGGCGGGCAGCCCTCCGGCGCGGCGCCGGGTGGCGAGTGCCGCGAGATGGGCGTCGGCGGGGGCGAGCGCGCCCTGACCGGTCGCCCCGAGGGCGCCGGCGGTAGTGGCGCACAGGACGAACGCGTCGAGGTCCAGGCCCGCGGTGAGGGCGTCCAGGTGCCGGGCCGTGCGCACCGCCGGGGCGAGCGCCCCGGCCAGTGCCGCGGGCGTGAGTTCGTCCAGCGGAGCACGCAGGGCGAGCTGCGGGGCGTGCACGACGGCCGTCAGCGGGAGTTCGGCGGGCACGGCGGCCAGCAGCGCGGCGAGCGCGTCCCGGTCGGTGGTGTCGCAGTCCACGACGGACACGCGGGGGGTACCGCCCTCGGGGCCGGCGGCGGCGAGAGCGGCGAGCGCGCGCTCGCGGGCCGCGTCCCCGTCCACGGGGAGCAGCAGGTGCTCCGCGCCCCGCTCGGCGAGCCAGCGGACGACGTGCCCGCCGGTGACGCCGTCGGCGCCGGTGACCAGGACGGTCCCGGACGGGTTCCAGGCCCGTGCCGGGGTCTGGCCGGCGCGGGGCGCGGCGGGGACGATCCGGCGGGCGTGGAGGCCCGAGGGGCGCAGCGCCAGCCGGTCCTCGGCCGGGGCCCCGTCGTGGGAGGCGGCCAGGAGGCGGCCGAGCAGTTCGGTGCTCCGCGCGTCCGGGGCGGCCGGCAGGTCGAGGAGGCCGCCCCAGCGTGCGGCGTACTCCTGGGCGGCGACCTGTCCGAACCCCCAGACCAGGGCCTGGTCCGGGTCGGCGGTGTCCTCGGGGTCCACGGCCGTCGCGCCGCGCGTCAGGCACCACAGCGGGGCGTCGGCGCCGCTGTCGCCGAGGGCGTGGGCCAGGGCGGCCGTCGCCGCGAGTCCGGCGGGCAGGCCGGGGTGGGCGGGCGCCTCCCCGCCGGCCAGGGCCAGCAGGGACAGGACGCCCGCGGGGGCGAGGCCGCCGGTGTGCCGGGTGAGGTGGCGGGTGAGTGCGGCCCGGTCGAGTTCCCCTGCGGGTACGTCGATCCGTAGGACGTCGGCGCCCCGGGCGCCGAGTGCCCCGGCGCAGCCGGTGACCAGCGGGTCGCCGGCCGCGTCGGCGGGGACGACGAGGAGCCAGGTGCCCGGCAGGAGGCCGTCGGACGGGTCGGGCAGCGGTGTCCAGGCGAGGTGGTGGCGCAGCCGGTCGGCGGCGTCGGCGACGGGGCCGACGGGGATCTTGGGCTGCGGCCAGAACCGCTCGCGCTGGAAGGGGTAGGTGGGCAGGCCGACGCGCCGGGCGCCGGTGCCGTCGAAGGCCGTCGTCCAGTCGACGTCGGCGCCGGCCGCCCAGGCCTCGGCGAGCGAGGTGAGGATCCGGCGCGGTCCGCCGTCGCCGCGGCGCAGGGTGCCGATGGCCGTCGCGTCCATCTCGGCGAGTCCGACGGCGAGGACCGGGTGCGGGCTGCACTCGGCGAAGAGGCGGTGGCCGTCGGCGAGCGCCCGGTTCACGGCCTGCTCGAACAGAACGGTTTCGCGCAGGTTGCGGTACCAGTAGCCGCCGTCGAGCTCGGTGCCCTCCAGCGGCTCGCCGGTCAGGGTGGAGTACATGGGGACGTCCGCGCGGCGCGGGCGGAGTCCGCCCAGCAGTTCGGCGAGTTCGCCTTCGATCTTCTCGACGTGCGCGCAGTGGGAGGCGTAGTCCACGGCGACCCGGCGGGCCCGGACCCCGTCGGCCTCCAGTTCGGCCACCAGCTCCAGGCAGGCCCCGGTGTCACCGGAGACGACCGTGGAGGAGGGTCCGTTGACCACGGCCACCGCCAGCCGGCCGGCGTAGGGGGCGATGCGCTTCTGCGCGGCCGCGGCGGACAGGGGGACGGAGACCATGCCGCCGAGCCCCGAGAGGACCTCGATGGCCTGGCTGCGCAGCGCGACGACCTTCGCGGCGTCCTCCAGGGACAGGGCCCCGGCCACGCACGCGGCGGCGATCTCGCCCTGCGAGTGGCCGATCACGGCCGCGGGCCGGACCCCGTAGGACTTCCAGACCTCTGCCAGGGACACCATCACCGCGAACAGCACCGGCTGGACCACATCTACCCGCTCCAGCGGGTCGTCCGAGCGCAGTACCTCGGTCAGGGACCAGTCCACGTAGTCGGCAAGGGCCTCCTCGCACTCGGCGATCCGCGCCGCGAACACCGGCGAGGAGTCGAGGAGTTCGACGGCCATGCCGACCCACTGCGAGCCCTGGCCCGGGAAGACGAACACGGGACGGGAGGAGCCGGCGCCCGCGATGCCGCGGACGACGCCGGGGGCCTCGCGGCCCTCGGCCAGGGCGGTGAGCGCCTCGGCCGAGTCGGCGCCCAGGACCACCGCCCGGTGCTCCATCACCGCGCGCGTCGTGGCGAGGGAGGAGCCGATGTCGGCCGGGTCAGCGTCCGGGTGCCCGGCGAGGTGGGCGGCGAGGCGTTCGGCCTGCGCCTGTACGGCGGCCTCGGAACGGGCGGAGAACACCCACGGCACGGCATCCGGCGCGCAGCGCTCGCCCGCCGCCGTCGCCGGCTCCGGCTCCGGCGGGGCCTGCTCCAGCACGACGTGGGCGTTGGTGCCGCTCATGCCGAAGGAGGAGACGGCCGCCCGGCGCGGGCGGCCGGTGTCCGGCCAGTCCCGGGTCTCGGTGAGGAGTTCCACCGCGCCCGCCGACCAGTCGACGTGCGGGGACGGCTCGTCCACGTGCAGGGTCTTGGGCAGCACGCCGTGGCGCATCGCCTCGACCATCTTGATGACGCCGGCCACGCCGGCGGCGGCCTGGGTGTGGCCGATGTTCGACTTCAGCGAGCCCAGCCGCAGCGGCTCGCCGCCGTCGCGGCCCTGGCCGTAGGTGGCGAGCAGGGCCTGTGCCTCGATCGGGTCGCCGAGCTTCGTACCGGTGCCGTGCGCCTCGACCGCGTCGACCTCGGACGCGTCGAGTCCGGCGTCGGCCAGCGCGGCGCGGATGACCCGCTGCTGGGACGGGCCGTGGGGGGCGGTCAGCCCGTTGCTGGCGCCGTCCTGGTTGATCGCCGAACCGCGGATGACCGCGAGCACCGGGTGGCCGTGGCGGCGGGCGTCGGAGAGCCGCTCCACCAGGAGCATGCCCACGCCCTCGCCCCAGGCGGTGCCGTCCGCCGCCGCGGCGAAGGCCTTGCAGCGGCCGTCGGCGGCGAGACCGCGCTGGCGCGAGAAGTCCACGAACCGGCGGGGCGTCGACATCAGCGTCACGCCGCCCACGACGGCCAGGGAGCACTCGCCGCCGCGCAGCGAGCGGGCCGCCCAGTGCAGGGCGACCAGCGAGGAGGAGCAGGCGGTGTCCACCGAGACGGCGGGGCCCTCGAAGCCGTAGGTGTAGGAGATGCGGCCGGACATGACGCTGACCGCGTTGCCGGTGGCCCGGTGGCTCTCGACGTCGTCGGTGGAGTCCATCAGCACCGGCACGTAGTCCTGGCCGTTGGTGCCGATGTACACGCCGGTGCGGCTGCCGCGCAGGGCGGCCGGGTCGATGCCGGCCCGTTCGAACGCCTCCCAGGAGGTCTCCAGCAGCAGGCGCTGCTGCGGGTCCATCGCAAGGGCCTCGCGGGGCGAGATCCCGAAGAAGGCCGGGTCGAAGCCGGACAGGTCGTCGAGGAAGCCGCCGCGGCGGGTGTAGGAGGTGCCGGTGTGGTCGGGGTCCGGGTGGTGGAGGGCGGCGAGGTCCCAGCCCCGGTCGGCCGGGAAGTCGGAGGTGGCGTCGTGGCCGCCGAGCACCAGCCGCCACAGGTCCTCGGGGCTGTCGACACCGCCGGGGAAGCGGCAGCTCGTGGCGATGACGGCGAGCGGCTCGTCGTGTCCGGGGTCCGGCGCGGGGGCGGCGGGGGCTGTCGCGCCGGCCCTTCCGGCGCCTTCGCCGCCTTCGCCGCCGAGGAGTTCGGCGCGCAGGTGGCCGACGAGCGCCCGGGGCGTCGGGTGGTCGAAGATCAGGGAGGCGGGCAGGCGCAGACCGGTCGCCGCACCGAGCAGGGTGCGCAGTTCCACACCGGTGAGGGAGTCGAAGCCGAGGTCCTTGAAGGCCCGGTCGGGGTCGATGCCGGCGGGCGCGGCGTGTCCGAGGACGGCGGCCACGTGGGCGCGTACGACGTCCAGCAGCAGCCGGTCGCGGTCGGCGGGCGCGGCTTCGGCCAGCCGGCGCGCGAACGGGGCGTCGTCCGTGCCCGGTCCGGCCGCACCGGCCGTCTCCGCTTCCGCCTGCGCGGACCGGGCGTCGGCCAGGTCGCGCAGCAGCGGATCGGGGCGCCGGGCGTGGCCCGGGTCGGCCGCCCGCCGCCAGTCGACGTCGGCGACGAGCCGCCAGGTGGCGTCCTCGTCGAGCAGCTGGTCCAGCGCGGTGAGCGCGGTGTCGGGATCCATCGGCAGGATGCCCCTGCGGTGCAGGTGCTCGGCGGCGGCCTCACCGGTGGCCATCCCGGTCCCCGCCCACGCGCCCCACGAGACGCTGGTGGCGGGCAGCCCGAGGGCGCGGCGGTGCGCGGCGAGCGCGTCCAGGTAGGCGTTGGCGGCGGCGTAGTTGGCGCGGCCTGCGCCGCCGAGGACGCTGGTGTCGGAGGAGAAGAGGACGAACGCGGACAGGCCGGCGTCGAGGGTCAGCTCGTGCAGGTGCGCCGCCGCGTCGGTCTTCGGCCGGGCGACGGCCGCGAAGCGCTGCGGGGTGAGGGAGTCGATCACTCCGTCGTCGAGGACGCCGGCGGCGTGGACGACGGCGGTGAGCGGCTGGTGCGCGGGGACGGCGGCCAGCACCGCGGCGAGCGCGTCGCGGTCGGCCGCATCGCAGGCGGCGATGGTCACCTCGGCGCCGGCCGCGGTCAGCTCGGCACGCAGGAGTTCGGCGCCCTCGGCCCGGTCCCCGGCGCGGCTGAGCAGCAGCAGGTGCCCGGCGCCCCGTTCGGCCATCCGGCGGGCGACGCGGGAGCCGACGGCGCCCGTACCCCCGGTGATCAGCACGGTGCCGGAGGGCGCCCAGGCCCGCTGGGGCCGGCGCGGCGCCGTGTCCCGGTCGAGGCGGCGCACCAGCACGCCGTCCGCCCGCACGGCCACCTGGTCCTCGTCGGGCACGCCGGGCGTGCCGAGGAGGACGGAGCAGGTACGGGCCACGGCCGTGTCGTCCAGCGGACCGGCCGGCAGGTCGACGAGCCCGCCCCACAGGTGGGGGTACTCGGCCGCCACGACGGGGCCCATCCCCCACAGCTGCGCCCGGCCGGGCGCGGTGACCCGGTCCTGCGGTCCGGCGGCGACCGCGTCGGCGGTGACGCACCACAGCCGTGCGGAGCCCCCGAGGTCGCCCAGGGCCTGGACGAGGGTCGCCGTGGCGGCGGTGGCCCCGCCGTCGGGGAACGCCCCTGCCGTGCCGAGGGCGAGGAGGGACAGGACGCCGAACGGCTCGGCGCCGTCGGCGGGCAGCAGCGCGCGCAGCGTCCGCGCCCACTCGGCGCGGTCGGCGGTCACGGTGGCGGGGTCGAGGGTCACGACCTCGGCGCCACAGCGGCGCAGTCCGGCTTCCAGGGCGTCGGCCGCCTCGTGGCCCTCCTCGCCCAGCGGCCGGACCACGAGCCAGCGGCCCGCGGACTCCAGGGGTGCGGTCCGGTCGGGACGAACCCGCCAGTCGAGGCGGTAGCGCAGTGCGGCGACGTCCCGCGCCCGGTCGGCGCGTCCGGGTATCCGGGGCCAGTACCGCTCGTGCTGGAAGGCGTACGTCGGCAGGTCCACGCGCGGCGCGCCGGTCCCGCCGAAGTACGCGGTCCAGTCGACGGTGACGCCGTGGACGTGGGCCTGGGCGAGGGCGGCGACGGCCGCTTCGGCCTCGTCTCGGTCCTTGCGCAGCACGGGCACGAACACGCCGTCGCCGACGCAGTCGGCGCCCATCGCGGACAGCACGCCGTCCGGGCCCAGCTCGACGAACCGGGTGACGCCCTCCGCTTCCAGGGCGGCCATGCCGTCGGCGAAGCGGACCGCCTCGCGGACGTGGCGGACCCAGTACTCGGGCGAGCAGAGCTGACCGGCCTGTGCCAGGTCACCGGTCAGGTTCGACACGACGGGGATCAGGGGCTCGGCAAAGTCGACGGCCTCCAGGACGGTACGGAACTCGTCCAGCATCGGGTCCATCAGCGGCGAGTGGAACGCGTGGCTCACCGTCAGCCGCTTGGTCTTCACCCCGCGCTCGCCGAGCGCGTCCGCGATGGCGGTCACGGAATCGGCCGCACCCGAGATCACCACGGAGGAAGGCCCGTTGACGGCCGCGATGCTCACGTCCTCGTACGCGGCGACCAGCTCGGCCACCTCCGCCTCAGCCGCACGCACCGACACCATCGCACCACCAGCCGGCAGCGCCTGCATCAGCCGACCACGCGCAACGACCAGCCGCGCCGCATCAGCCAGCGAGAACACCCCCGCCACATGCGCAGCGGCGATCTCACCAATGGAGTGACCCAGCAGATAGTCGGACTTCAGACCCCAGCTCTCCACCAGCCGGAACAGGGAAACTTCGAGCGCGAACAGCGCCGGCTGCGTGAACTCCGTACGGTCCAGCTCAGCGGAGTCCTCCGCGAACACGACCTCCCGCAGCGACCGCCCCAGCACCGGGTCGATCTCCGCGCACACCGCGTCCAGCGCCTGCGCGAACACCGGGAACGCCGCATACAACTCACGCCCCATCCCGGCCCGCTGCGCGCCCTGCCCCGTGAACAGGAAGCCGGTCCGGGTCAGGCCGCGTGCGGTGCCGCGGACCAGGCCGGGGGCCCGCTCCCCGGCGGCGAGGGCGTCCAGGGCGGCGAGCAGCCGTCCGGGGTCGGCGGCGACGACCGCGGCCCGCTGTTCGAAGGCGGTCCGGGTGGTCGCGAGGGCGCGGCCCAGGCCGTGCGCGGTGTGCTCGGGGTGGGCGCGGACGTGGGCGGCGAGGCGGCCGGCCTGGGCGCGCAGCGCCTCGTCGGAGGTGCCGGAGAGCAGCCACGGGACGACGGCGTGCGGCGGGGCCACCTCCGTTGCCTCGTCGGCCGAGGCCTGCGCGGGTGCCTCTTCGACGATGACGTGGGCGTTGGTGCCGCTGATGCCGAACGAGGAGACGCCGGCCCGGCGCGGCCGGTCCTCGCGGGCCGGCCACGGCCGCGCCCCGGTGAGCAGGCCGACCGCTCCGGAGGCCCAGTCGACGTGCGGGGAGGGCTCGTCGACGTGCAGGGTCCGCGGCAGGACCTCGTGCGCGAGGGCCTGGACCATCTTGATGACGCCGCCGATGCCGGCGGCGGCCTGGGCGTGGCCGATGTTGGACTTGAACGAGCCGAGCCACAGCGGCTCCCCGCCGTCGCGGTCCTGGCCGTAGGTGGCGAGCAGGGCGTGCGCCTCGATCGGGTCGCCGAGGGTCGTCCCGGTGCCGTGCGCCTCGACGGCGTCGACGTCGGCGCCGGTCAGGCCGGCGTTGGCCAGGGCCGCGCGGATGACGCGCTGCTGGGCGAGGCCGTTGGGGGCGGTCAGTCCGTTGGAGGCGCCGTCCTGATTGACGGCGGAGCCCCGGACCAGCGCGAGGACGCGGTGCCCGTTGCGGCGGGCGTCCGACAGGCGCTCCAGGACGAGGACGCCGACGCCCTCGGACCAGCCCGTACCGTCCGCGGCGGCGGCGAAGGACTTGCAGCGGCCGTCGGGGGCCAGGCCGCGCTGCTTGGTGAACTCGACGAACCGCCGGGGCGTGGCCATCACGGTCACACCGGCGGCCAGCGCCAGCGTGCACTCGCCGCTCCGCAGGGCCCGGGCCGCGAGGTGCAGTGCGACGAGGGAGGAGGAGCAGGCGGTGTCGACGGTCAGCGCCGGGCCTTCGGTACCGAGGACGTAGGCGACGCGGCCGGAGACGACGCTGGCCGCGCTGCCGGTGTTCTCGTAGCCCTCGGCGCTGCCCGGTACCTCGCGCAGGAGCAGGGAGTAGTCCTGGCCGTTGGAGCCGGCGAAGACGCCGGTGGCGCTGCCGCGCAGCGACGCCGGGTCGATGCCGGCCCGTTCGACGGCCTCCCAGGCGGTCTCCAGCAGCAGCCGCTGCTGGGGGTCGGTGGCGAGGGCTTCGCGCGGCGAGATGCCGAAGAAGGCGGGGTCGAAGCCGGCGGGGTCGTCGAGGAACCCGCCGGAGGCGGTGATGGAGGTGCCGGGGCGCTCGTTGCGGGGGTCGTGGAGGGCGTCGAGGTCCCATTCGCGGTCGGTGGGGAAGGCGGAGACGGCGTCGCCGTCGGCGGTCACGAGCTCCCACAGGTCCTCGGGGGAGGCGATGCCCCCCGGGTAGCGGCAGCCCATGCCGACGATGGCGATGGGGTCGTCGCCGTCGGCGGGGCCGGCGGAGCGGGGAAGGTCCGCAGTGTCGTCGCGGCCCGCGAGGCGGGCGGCGAGGTGTTCGGCGAGAGCGGCGGGGGTGGGGTGGTCGAAGGCGACGGTGGCCGGGAGCGCGAGCCCGGTGGCCTCGGTGAGGCGGGTGCGCAGCCGGACGACGGCCAGCGAGTCGAAGCCCAGTTCCTCGAAGCTGCGGCCGGCGTCGAGGCTGTCGGGAGCCCCGTCGCCGAGTACGGCGGCGACGTGGGCGACGGTGAGCTCCAGCAGCCGGCGCGCCGGTACGGGGGCGGCCGCCGGGGCCGGGCCGGCCGGCGCGGCGGCGGGGGACCGGAGGCGGTCCAGCGCCTCCAGCAAGGTCTCGGGTTCCGGCCGGCGCCGGTCGAGCACGGTCTCGAACCGCGCGGGGCCGCCCGGGCCCGGGGGCAGGGCGGCGGCGCAGTCCTGGGCGAGGGCGGTCAGGACGCCGTCGGGGCCCAGTTCGAGGAAGCGGGTGACACCGGAGTCGAGGAGGGAGCGCACGCCGTCGGCGAAGCGGACGGTGGCGCGTACGTGGCGCACCCAGTAGTCGGGCGAGCAAAGCTCGTCGGCCGTGGCGGGCCGGCCGGTGACGTTGGAGACGACGGGGATGCGCGGCGGGCGGAGGGTGACCGAGGCGGCGACCTCCCGGAAGGCGTCGAGCATCGGGTCCATCAGCGGGGAGTGGAAGGCATGGCTCACCGCGAGCCGCTTGGTCTTGACGCCCTGGCGGGCGAGGAGGCCGCCGAGCGCCGCGACGGCGTCCGCGGCCCCGGACAGCACCACGGCGGCCGGTCCGTTGACGGCGGCGACGGCGACGCCCGGGTGGTCGGACAGCAGCGGGGCGAGCTGCTCCGGCGTGGCGCGCACGGCGAGCATGGTGCCGCCGGCGGGCAGCCCCTGCATGAGCCGGCCGCGGGCGGCGACCAGCCGGCAGGCGTCGGGCAGGTCGAGCACCCCGGACACGTGGGCGGCGGTGATCTCGCCGAGGGAGTGGCCGAGGAGCACGTCGGGGGTGGTGCCCCGCGAGGTGACCAGCCGGAACAGGGCCGTCTCCAGGGCGAAGAGGGCCGGCTGGGCGAACCCTGTCGCGTCCAGCAGCCCGTCCACACCCGAGAGCGCGTCGCGCAGCGGCCGCGAGAGGTGGGGGTCCATGTGGGCACAGACCGCCCCGATTTCCTCGTCGAATTCGGGGAATCGTGCCGCCAGCTCACCCCCCGCTCCCGCTCTCTGCGCCCCCTGGCCGGTGAAGAGAAATGCCGTCCTGCTCATCGAGAACACCCCGCGCCCCATAATGCGACCATTCTTCAAATTCCACGTTAGATAACGGCGTTCGCCGCCCACACCCCTATGCGCCCCTACGGAACCCCGCAACGGGCCGCGCCGACGTGACGGTCGAGCAGCCCGGCGAGATACTCGGCCCCGCCCCGCGGGCACGCGTGCGGGGCGAGGCGGCGCAGCCGCTCCACGGAGACCTCCGTGCGCTGGGGGGCGGCGGGCACGTACTCCCGTGCCGCCGTGCGCCCGAGGCGCCGCTCGATGCCCCGCACGATCTCCTCGACGGGGTAGGGGCTGCCGGCCGCGACGTTCACCACCCGGTCCCGGACGCCGGCCGTCAGCAGCGCGTCGACCGCGCCGACCACGTCCGCCGCGTCGACCAGGTCCCGGTGGGCGCCCCGGTACAGGCGCACGCTCCCCGCCCCCACCTGCGCGGTGAGGGCGGGGATCAGCTGGTGGGGCCGCTGGTGCGGTCCCACCACGTGGCTGAGCCGCAGGGTCAGCCAGTGCCCGGACAGGGCCGCGACCGCCTCCTCCAGCGCGGCCTTGTGCCGGCCGTAGGGATTGACCGGCGCGATCGGCGCGTCCTCCTCGGCCGGTACGCGGGTGGTGCCGTACATGGCGTGGGAGGCCGTGGAGAAGAACACCACGGTGCGGCCCAGGAGCCGGCACCGTTCGGTCACCGAGCGGACGAGTTCCGATTCGCGGGCGAATTCCGCCGGGTTCTCGACTCCGGTGGCGGAAACCCCAGCAGCGATGAGGGTGACGTCCGGGTGCCGGTCGGAAATCCTCTGGAAATTGCCGGCGAGGAATCCCCGCCCGATGACCTCCATCAGACGGTCGCCGCCTTGTCCTCACGGTATTCGGCCGTGAGCTTCTCCAGGGTCGCCACGAGCTCCGCCGGGGACGGCTGCGCGTGGATCTCGTCGCGCAGGCGCAGCGCGTTCTCCTTGAACGAAGGGTCGTCGACGAGCCGGGCCAGGGCGTCGTGCAGGGCCTCGCCGGTGACGTTGTCGGCGTGCACGAACAGGCCCGCGCCCGACTCCTGGAGGTGCTCGGCCTTGACGACGGTGTCCCAGATCTTGGGGATCATCAGCTGCGGCACGCCGTAGTTCAGGGCGGTCGACCAGGTGCCGCCGCCGCCGTAGTGGACGATGGCCGAGCAGGTCGGCAGCAGGGCGTGCATGGGCACGAAGGGGATGACGCGCGCGTTGTCGGGGACCTGCGGGTCGGTCTCGCCGGGGAACGGCACGAGGGTGGCGATCAGCTCGATGTCGAGGTCGGCCCACATGCCGAGGGCGGAGATCGGGAAGCCGTCGTGCCCGATGTGCTCGCGCAGCGAGCCGCCCATGGTCAGGCACACACGCGGCTTGGCGGGCGCCTCGTGCAGCCACTCCGGTACGACGGCGGGGCCGTTGTAGGGGACGTACCGCATCGGGACGGTGTTGACGCCCACGGGCAGCCGTACGCCCTCGGGGCACGGGTCGATGGTCCACTGGCCGGTGACGACCTCCGGGTGGAAGGTCGCGCCGTGCCGCTCCAGCAGCCCGGTCAGCCACTCGACGAGCGGGTCCTGGCGCTCGGCCTCGGGCAGCTGCGCCATGTCGGCGAGGAAGGTCTCGCGGGAGCGCAGCATGACGTCCGGGCCCCACAGCAGGCGGGCGTGGGCGGCGCCGACGACGCGGGCGGCGACGGCGCCGGCGTACGTCTGCGGCTCCCAGATGACGAGGTCGGGCTGCCAGGCGCGGGCGAACTCGACGAGCCCGTCGACGAAGGAGTCGTTGTTGATGGGGGCGTTGTACAGGGTGGTGAGCAGCGTCTGGCGGCGCAGCCGCTCCTCCGGGGTGGTGGTCTCCCCCTCGCCCTTGTGGAGGCCGCCGAAGCCGGCGCCGCCGCTGCCCCAGGCGTCGGCGTGCTCCTTCTGCATCTCGCTCAGCCGGTGGTCCTCGCCGACCGGGACGGCGGTCAGGCCGGCGGCGGTGATGGCGTCGGTGAGCTTGGGCTGCGAGGCCACGCGGACCTCGTGCCCGGCGGCGCGCAGCGCCCAGGCGAGCGGTACCTGGCTGTAGAAGTGGGCACGTTCGGAGAACGTGGTGAACAGGATGCGCATGGGTGGTTCCCGTCTGCGAGGTGGCTGGGGGGTTCCCAGGGACGTTTCGGCGTGGTGGTGCACGGTCCGGAGGGTGCCGAGCGGCTCACGGACCAGGCGCGGGTGCCGGTGGCGGCACTACCGGCGGCGTACGGGCCGGAAGGTGTCAGGCGGCACCCGGCAGGCCGAGCGGGAGTTCGGCGGGCAGGTCGGCGCGCCGGCTGATGCGCAGCTTGCGGTAGACCCGGGTCAGGTGCTGTTCGACGGTGCTGACCGTGATGAACAGTTCGCGTCCGATCTCCCTGTTGGAGTGGCCGACGGCCGCCAGGGCGGCCACCCGCCGTTCCGCGTCGCTCAGTGTGGCGATGGCGTCGGCGCGGGCTTCGGCGGGGCCGGTGTCCGCGGGCGGTGCCGGGTCGAGGACGGCGGGGTGGGGCAGGAGCCGTTCGCACAGCGACGGGGCGTCGCAGTCCTGGGCGAGCTTCACGGCGCGGCCGGCCATCATCCGCGCCCGGTTGTAGTCGCCGAGTTCGTGGTGGGCGCAGCTCAGGTCGGCGAGCGCGCCGACCAGTTCCAGGCGGTCCCCGGCCTCCTGCAGCAGGGTGATGGCCTCCCACAGCAGGGCGGGGCGGCGCCGTGCCTCGCCGAGGGCGGCGATGGTGCGCAGGGAGGAGCCCCGCACCCGGATGTGCTCGGGTGCGGACAGCTCCATCTGTTCGCCGATGAACTCGCCCGCGCGTTCCCGCAGTCCCAGGCCCAGGCAGGCGGTGGCGGCGCCGCCGCGCCAGGCGATGAGGGCGGGCCGGTCGACGCCGCGCTCCGCCATCAGTTCGCCGCAGCGCCGGAAGTCCTCCAGGGCGGCGCGCAGCCGCCCGACGGCGAGGTAGTGGCGGCCGCGGGCGTACAGGTACTGGCCGCCGAAGCGGGTGCCGAACATCTCCTGCGGCACGCGCTGCGCGAGGACCCGCTGGGCGTCCTCGGTGCGGCCGGTGACGGTGCAGGCGACGAGGCGGGCGGCGAGAGGGATGCCGATGGCGACCCCCCAGTCCTCGGGCGGGAGCACGGCCAGCGCGGTGCGGGCGTGGCGTTCGGCGTCGGCGAGCGAGCCCTGGCGTACGGCGATCTCCGCGCGTATGCCCGTGAGCACGGCCCGCCAGGTCGTCTCGCGGCGCGCGGTGGCCTCGGCGACGAGCGTGTCGCACCAGTGGGCGGCCTGGCCGGTCCGGTCGGCGTACAGCAGTGCGTACAGGGCGGCCATCGCCGATTCCAGCGCGGTCTCGCCGATGCGGGTGCTCTGCAGGGTCAGTTCCGCGTCGGCGGTGGCCGCCTCCGCGGAGGTCTCCGGTCCGCCGGGTCCGGCGGGTCCGGCGTCGGCGTCGGCGGCGTCCGCGTCCGCGTCCGCGTCCGCGTCCCAGTAGAGCAGGCGGCGGGCCCGGGTCACGTCCGCGTGGTACCGGCCGGCGTCCGCGAAGCCGGTCCCCTGCGGCCCGGGCGCCGGCCGGGGCGGGGCGTCGGCGGAGCGGCCCAGCCACAGCCGCGCCAGGGCGAGGGTGGCGCCGTCGCGCGCCGAGAGCAGTCCGTCGCGGGCGTGGGCCTCCAGCGCGCCCAGGTGGCGGGCGGCGACCGAGGGGCTGGTACGCCACCGGTTGCGCACCAGCAGCGCGGTCAGCGCGGCCCGTTCGCCCGGGTCCTGGCAGGCCCCGACGGCGAGTTCGAGGCAGTCGGCGGCGAAGCGGTCGCGGTCCGCGGCGCCCTCCCCTTCGGCCGCCTCGCGCAGCACGGTGACCGCCCAGGGGCCGGGGGCCTGCCGGGCGGCGACGAGCTGACGGGCGACGGCGGCCCCCGGCGCCCCGTCCTCGTGCAGCAGCCGGGCGGCGCGCAGGTGGCGGTCGCGGCGGTCGGCGTCCTCACAGCCGGCGAGGACGGCGGCGTGCGCGGCGGGGTGGCGGAAGCGGCCTTCGTCGAGGAGGCCGGCCTCCGTCAGGGCTGCCAGGTCCCGGGCGGCGGCTTCGACGCCGGTGCCTAGCATGCGGGCCACCAGGGAGGCCGGGGCGAGGTCGCCGAGGACGGCCAGGGCGCGCGCGGCGTCGGCGGCGCCCTCGTCGCAGCGCAGCAGGCACGTGCGCAGGGCGGCGGCGAAGGAGCCGCCCACGGGGGTCTCCCCGTCGTGGTCGCCCGCGGCGAGGCGGTCGTCGGCGAAGGCATGGACGAGCAGGGGGTTCCCGCCGGTCAGGGCGTGGCATTCGGCGGCCAGCCGGTCCGCGGTGCACGGGTCGAGGCGGGCGGCGAGGAGTTCGGCGACGCCGCGCCGGGTCAGCGGGGCGACGCGCACGGTGCGGCAGTCGGGGTCCCCGGCGAGCTCGGCGCGCGGGCCGGTCCCGTCGGGTGCGTCGGCGCCCCCGTCGGTGAGCACCATCAGCACGCGGGAGGTCCGCAGCCTGCGGTGCAGGTACATCAGGGCGGCCACCGACGGCCGGTCGGCGTGCTGCAGGTCGTCGACGGCGACGACCAGCGGCCGATGGCGGGCGGCTTCGCGCAGCACGCCGCACAGGTCGCGCAGTTCACGGGCGCGCGCGGGCGCCATGGGCTGCTCGCCGCGGCCGGCGCCCGCCGCCGGCGCGGCGGGACGCCCGGCCGGTGCGGCGCCTTCCCGCTCCGCCGTGGCCAGCAGGGCGCGGACGTGGCCGGCCGTGGCGGGTGGCAGCTGCGGGTCGTCGAGGAGGCGGTCGAGGACCCCGAAACCGAGGTGGCGTTCGGCACGGACGCCGGTGGCGGTCAGCACCAGGGCCCCGGCGCGGGCGGCGTGCCGGCACAGGGCGTGCAGCACATCGGTCTTGCCGCAGCCGACCGGGCCGGTGACGACGGCCACACGCCCCTCGCCCGCGGCGGTCCCCTCGAACGCCTCCTGGAGCGCCCGCAGCTGCGCCCCGCGTTCCACGCGCAGCTCCGCGCGGGCGCCGGCGCGGTGCTCCGCCAGTCGTTCCGTTTGCTGTTCCGTCGTCTTCACGTGGGCTCCCGGCCGGCTCAGCGGACCGCGTACCGGGCGGTGGTGTCGGGCAGCTCCAGCGCCGGGTCGGCGGTGAGCACCGCGTGCTGCAGGCGCTGCAGCCGCGGCGAGGGGTTCAGGCCGAGGCTCTCGACCAGGTTGTCGCTGAGCACCCCGTACGCGTCGAGGGCCCGCCCGGGGGCTCCGCAGCGGTAGAGCGCGATCATGAGCTGGGCGCACAGGTTCTCGTGCAGCGGGTGCTGGGCGGCCAGGACGCGCAGCTCGCCCAGCAGCCCGGCGTGCCGGCCGAGGCGCAGGTCGGCCTCGATGCGCTGCTCCAGGGCGGCCATGCGGCCCTCCTCGAGGCGCATGAGCTCCAGTTCCAGGACCCGCCCGACCGGTACGTCGACCAGCGCCGGGCCCCGCCACAACTGGAGTGCGGCCCGGAGCAGTTCGGAGGCCGTGAAGTCGTCGCCGGCGTCGAAGGCGCGGCGGCCGGCCTGCGCGAGGCGCTCGAACTCGCGGGCGTCGACGCGGTCGGCGGGCACGTCCAGGAGGTAGCCGCCGAAGCGGGTCGCCAGGATGTCCCGGGGGCGGATGCCGGGGTCGGAGTGCGCCGCGCCGATGCGCCGGCGCAGCTGGAGGATGTACGTCTGCAGGGTCGGCGAGGCGCTGCGCGGGATCTCCTCCCCCCACAGCTCCTCCATCAGGCTGGGCACGGTCACCGCCTGGGGTGCCTGCAGCGCGAGGAGAGCCAGGATCTGGCGTTGCTTGGGCGCGCTGGGCACGATGGGCACGCCGTTCTCGTAGGCCTCCATCGGGCCCAAAACCTTGACCTCCACGCGTCTGTCCCCCATGCGTCGCACACGTTCCGGTTGTGGCCGGTGCAGTGCTGACCGGCCGTCACGATCGTGGCAGCGGGGGGCCTCCCGCCCCAGTGCCGCACTAACGAGGGAGGGGTGAAGATCTCATATGCGGCTCAGTGATCCGGGCACTGGCACAGTGATCACGCTCGTACAAGAATCCTCGTATCACGCTGGAACGCCGCTAGAGGACGCGGCGGTCGGAGCATCAACGGGGAGAGTTCATGAAGGTCGTAGACGCGTTCGAAGCCGAGCTGGTGGCACTGTGCGGCCCGGCCGCCACGGAGGACCGGTTCATCGTGGAGGACCTGGACGGCCTGGGCGACGACAACGTCGCGATGCTCTCCTTCTGCATGCTCCAGCCCGTCGACACCGTCCGTCACTTCGCCGCGCTGGGCGCGGTCGCCGCGTGACGGCGGGCGGGGGCGCGGCGGGCGGGGGCGCGGCGGGCGGGGGCGCGGCGGGCGGGGGCGCGGCGGGCCTGCCGCGCGTCGGGTTCAGGAACCACCTGCGCGCCGAGGTCGTCCCGGGGGAAGCCACCTACCTGCTGTCGGAGCGGAAGGTGACCGCGCTGCCGAGTCCCTGCATGGAAGTGCTCGCACCGCTGCTGGACGGGACGCGCACCATGCGCGAGCTGGTCGAGGAGGCGTCGGCGGTGCTGGACGCGGCGGAGGTGGGCCGGACCCTGCGGGGGCTCGCCGCCGCCGAGCTGGTCGCCCTGCGTCCCGACGGCCGCGACACCGACGCGCGCGCCGACGCCTACTGGGACCTCGCCGGGCTCGACGGCCCCAGCACCACCACCCGCCTGACCACCCGCACCGTCGAGGTGCTCACCGCCGGCCGTGTCGACCGCACGGCCGCGGAGGAGGCCTGCCGGGCCTCCGGCCTGACCGTGGTGCCCGCCGACGGCGCCGACGCGCCGCCGGCGGCCCCGGAGGCCGGCTCCGAGGCGGCACCGGAGCTCACCCTGGTGCTGTGCGAGGACTACCTGCACCCGCGGCTGCGCGAGATCGACGCGCGCCAGCGGGCCCTCAGCCGCCCCTGGCTGCTCGCCCGGACGTGCCGCGCCGACGTCTGGGTCGGCCCGCTCTTCCGCCCCGGCGAAAGCGCCTGCTGGTCCTGCCTGGCGTTCCGGCTGCGCGACCACCGCATGTCGGAGTCCCCGGTACAGCGCGCCCTCGGCCTCGACGGGCCGGTGCCCCGCCCCCAGGCCTCCATCGCCGCCGGCCGGGCCCTGGGCCTGCACACCGCCGTACTGGAAGCCGCCAAGTGGCTCGCCGGCACCCGCTGCGACGGCCAGGACGCGGTCTGGACGCTGGACAGCCTCACGCTGGAGAGCCGCCACCACACCGTCTCCCGCCGCCCCCAGTGCCCCGAGTGCGGGGACCCCGGCCTGATGGCCGAGCAGGCCCGCCGCCCGGTCACCGTGGAGTCCCGGCCCAAGGCGGTACAGGAGTCCGGCGGGCACCGCGCCCTGACGCCGCAGCAGATGATGGACCGCTACGGCCACCTGGTCAGCCCCGTCACCGGCGTCGTCCAGCAGCTGCGCCGCGACCGGCGCACTCCCCCGGGCCTGCACGCCTACACCTCCGGACGCAACCTCGCCGGCGGCGCCGGGCAGAACCTGGCCTCGCTGCGCGCCGGCCTGCGCTCGCTCAGCGGCGGCAAGGGCCTCACCGAGATCGACGCCAAGGTCAGCACCCTGTGCGAGACCGTCGAGCGGTACTGCGGCACGCGCCAGGGCGACGAACTCGTCGTCCGCGACAGCCTGCGCGGCCTGGGCGACATCGCCGTCCACCCCGACTCCTGCCAGCTCTACGACCCGCGCCAGATCCGCGGCCGCGAAGCCTGGAACGCCCGCCACGGCGGCTTCCAGTACGTGTGCTCCGCCTTCGACGAGCGCGAGGCCATGGAGTGGACCCCGGTGTGGTCGCTGGGCGAAGAGCGCCGGCGGCTGCTGCCGACGTCGATGCTCTACTTCGACACCCTGACCCGCACCAGCAGCGTCCGCGCCGACTCCAACGGCAACGCCGCCGGCAGCAGCCGCGAGGACGCCATCGTCCAGGGCTTCCTGGAACTGGTCGAGCGGGACGCGGTCGCCCTGTGGTGGTACAACCGCACCCGGCAGCCCGGCGTCGACCTCGCCTCCTTCGACGACCCGTGGCTGGAGCGGACCCGGCAGGTGTACGCGGGCATGAACCGCCGCCTGTGGGTCCTCGACCTGACGTCCGACCTCGGCATCCCCGTCATGGTGGCGCTGTCGCGGCGCACCGACAAGCCCGCCGAGGACGTCATGTTCGGCTTCGGCGCCCACTTCGACCCGCGCATCGCCCTGCGCCGCGCCGTGACCGAGATGAACCAGCTGATCCCGGCCGTGCTCGACGTGCGGCCCGACGGCACCGGCTACGGCGTCGACGATCCCACCGCCCGCGCCTGGTGGAGCGGCGCGACGGTGGCCAACCAGCCCTACCTGCTGCCCGATGCGTCCCTCCCGCCCCGCACCCCGGCCCACTGGGCGTTCGAGGAGCGGGCGGACCTGCGCGACGACGTCGAGGCGATCGTCGCCCTGACCCGCTCGCGCGGGCTGGACCTGATGGTCCTCGACCAGACCCGCCCCGACATCGGCCTGCCGGTGGTGAAGGTCGTGGTCCCGGGACTGCGCCACTTCTGGGCGCGGTTCGCGCCCGGCCGCCTCTTCGACGTCCCTGTCGCCCTGGGGCGGCTCACGCGGCCCACCGCCTACGAAGACCTCAACCCCGTACCGCTGTTCGTCTGAAAACCCCGAAATCCGCGAACGCCAGAACCGGTCCCTCCAAAACGCCCGACCCCGAGCCCCTGACCTGCCACAACGGCACGGCAGGGGCTCCAAACGTGTCTGACGTTACATTTCGGCCCGCAGGACACTCGAGTCAACTTCGACCTATATTCGACCCTGAGTTATCAGGGGAAAGCACAAAGGGGTGGAAGATGCTCAGTCTCCGCTGGTCCGGATCGTCAGCGAGCCGGAGGAGACTCTCCGCGGAGCCCGCTGCCCGATCAGGCCCGGAAAACGCCGCCCAGCTCTCCAGGGCCGAAGAGGCGATACCCGCGCCCACCCTCGCACGGTCGATCACCGTCGTGGCCGTGACCTGCTACGCCGTGATCTCGCTGCTCAACGTCCGCGCCTCAAACGACTCCGGCCCCGTCTTCCTCGCCTGCTGCTCCTGCCTGGCCGCCCTGTTCGTCCTCCAGCTCAAGCACTCGGCACCCGGCGCCCGCCTGGCCTCCCGCCGCTCGCGCCTGCTCACCCTCTCCGCGCAGGCCCTCATGACCTACCTGCCGCTGACGCTGTTCGGCTGGGAGTGGGGCGGCATGGCCGGCTTCCTCGCCGCCTCCGTCCTGCTGCTCACCCCGGTACGGGTCGGCTGGATCCTCTACGCCGCGATCACGCTCAGCATGGTCGGCTACCCGGTCATCCTGGGCATGGGCGTCAACGACACCGCGTACTTCGCCATCGCCACCGCGCTCACCGGCCTCGTCGTCTACGGCCTGTCCACCCTGTCCCGGCTGATCGTCGCGCTGCACGCCGCCCGCGCCGAACTCGCGCGCGTGGCCGTCTCCAACGAGCGGCTGCGCTTCGCCCAGGACCTCCACGACCTCCTCGGCTACAGCCTGTCCGCGATCACCCTCAAGTCCGAGCTGACGGCCCGCCTGATCAACGCCTCCCCGGAACGGGCCCAGGAGGAGGTGGCCGGCGTACTGGACCTGTCCCGCCAGGCCCTCGCCGACGTCCGCACGGTCGCCAGCGGCTACCGGGACATGACGCTGAGCGCCGAGGCCCGTTCGGCCCGCGCCATCCTGACCGCCGCGGACATCACCGCCGACGTCGACGTCACGGCCACCACGGGCCTGCTCGACCCCGACGTCGACACCGTGCTCGCCACGGTCCTGCGCGAGGGCATCACCAACGCGCTGCGCCACAGCAAGATGCGGCACTGCTCGATCCGCGCCACCGTCGACGACGACCACGTGTCGCTGTGCCTGGTCAACGACGGAGTCGGCGGTGAGCCCCAGGCGGTCGCGGCGGACTCCGGCAACGGCCTGGGCAACCTGCGCCTGCGCCTGGCCGCCGTGGGCGGCCGGATGACCTCCCACATCGACGACAAGGGCTTCTTCCGCCTCACCGCGACGGCCCCCCGCGTCCCGGAAGCCACGGACAAGGCCCCCTCCCCCATTCCGGCTCCCCGCGTCACCCGCAGGAGCGGCGCCGCCGTCTGACGGCCCTTCCAGCCCCTCTCCACCCCCACGCGCCCCCTGGCCGTGGGGGTGGAGTTTTCTGCACTGCAGGTGTGCTCACAGCTCCATTCCGGCGCCCTGGGTCCGGCCCGTAGTTTCGTGTTCAGAAGGCGGGCCACACGGTCCGGACAGGGACCAGGCCACGGGCAAGGGAGTCAGACGGTGATGACGGCGGAGCAGGAGCAGACCGAACAGCAGCAGACCGCGGCGAAGGCCGACACGAAGGCCGAGAAGAAGGGCAAGGGCAAGGACCCGAAGGCGGATCTGATCCGGACCGCGTTCATGGAGGTCGGCGTCCCCCTCGGCCTCTACTACGGCCTGCGCGGAGCCGGCCTGGGCCAGTGGCTGTCCCTGTTCATCAGCGGCGCCCTGCCCCTGGCCCAGCTCGTCTACAAGATGGCCACCGAACGCCGCGTCTCGGCCGTCACCCTCTTCACCCTGAGCATCATGGCCGCCGGCACCGCCATCACACTCCTCACCGGTGACGCCCGCCTCCTCCTCGCCCGCGAGAGCTATCTCACCGGCCTGCTCGGCCTGTGGATGATCGCCACCCTCTTCGCCAAGCGGCCCTTCATGTTCACCACCATGACCAAGATGCTGCCCGAAGAGACCGCCCGGACCTGGCACGCCAACTGGAACAACCACGCACGCTTCCGCAACGTCATGCGCTGGATGTCCCTCGCCTGGGGCGCCGCCTTCCTCATCGACTCCGCCGCCCGCATCCTCATGGCCTACACCCTCCCCGTCGACCTCGTCCCCGTCCTCTCCGTCATCCTCCTCATCGGCATGCTCATGACCGTTGTCAAGATCAGCAAGACCTACGGACGCCGCATGATGGCCGAACTCACCTGACACACCACACACACAACGAAGTGGGCCGCCCCCCTCGCGGGGACGGCCCACTTCGGCGTATCCGTACCCGTCCCCCCGGGACGACTTGACATTGTTCGGACCCTTTGAGGACCGGTACTCCTTCAGACCCTCCCCGCTCCCGGACAGGGTCTGAAGCCCTTGGGCCCCGAAACACCCCCCGGACACCACTCCCGGCCCGTCGAGACCACGGCGCACCGTTCGGTCCCTCGGTCCCTGCCCCTTTCAGTCCCTCTACGTTTCCGCAGGTCAGAGCAGTTTCAGTACCCAGAACAGGGACTGAAGGGACTCAATTTCCACTGTTCTAGCCTTTACGTGCGTGCGTGTATGCGCGGGCGTAAGAAGCTACATGTGCATTATTCGCGTCATAACTGGGAAGTTGAGTCCCTTCAGTCCCTCTGAATCGAGCCCCAGCCCGCTGACCTGCAGGTTCGTCAGTGACTGAAGCGACAGGGACCGAACTGTGCCCGACGGCGGTTCCGCCCCTGTCCCGAGGGGAGTCGGGGTCCCGGGCAGAGGGGCCCCAGGCTCCGCCCCCTCCCCTCAGTCCCTGCCTCCCGGCGGCAACCGCCCGGAGGGACCGAACCCGACCCCCTCACGGGGACCGCCCTCCACCCGGGGACCCAAGGGACTCAAGGGACTGAGAAAACGAAACGGTCAAGCGTCCTGCGCCACTCCGGCGTGTCGCTGCGTTAGGGTCAGGCATTGTGAAACTTTGGTCCCTTCAGTCCCTGAACAGGGGTTCAGGGGGCCGGTATCCCACCATCCCGGGACAACCGAACCATCAGCTCTGACAGCCGAGGGAAGACACGTGCCAGCCCGCAGCGCATCGCCGTCACCAGCGGCAGCCGAGGCAGGCCGGGAACTCGAGGTCGCCCTCTGGCTGGCGTCCCGGGGACTGCCCGTGCATCCCCTCGCCCCGGGGTCCAAGACCCCGGCGGCCAACTGCATACGCTGCAGGGAGGAACCCCACGCCCCGTCGGGCTGCCCCTGCCCGGCGAACGGGCTGTGGTGCCACGGCTTCCACGCCGCCACCACCGACACCGGCCTCATCAGGGACTGGTGGCGCAGGCAGCCCCGCTTCGGCGTCGGGGTCTCGTGCGGCCCCGCCGGCCTCGTCGTCCTCGACGTCGACACCCACCCAGCCCCGCTGCCCGACCGCCGGCGGCTCCTGCCGGGCATCGACATCGATGACCGCGTCGACCTCACCGGCCTGAGCACCGGCTACGACACCCTCGCGCTCCTCGCCGCACACCGGGGGCGGCCCGACCCCGCCCTGGACGAGACCACCCTGCGCGTCCGCACACCCACCGGAGGCCTGCACATCTGGTACCGCGCCCCCCTGGGGAGCCCGCCCATCCGCTCCTCCAGCGGGACCGGCACCCGTACCGCCCTCGCCTGGCAGGTCGACGTACGCGCCACCGGCGGGTACATCGTCGCGCCCGGCACCCGGACGGCCGACGGCGCCTACGAGGCCCTGCCCGGGGCCCGTACCCCCGCACCGCTGCCGCTGTGGCTGCACGCCGAACTCGCCCGTACCGGCCACCACCCCACGACCCCCGCGCCCACCCCGGTACCCGCTCCCGTGTCCCGGGTCCGGCGGGCCTCGCCGCCCGGCCGGGCCGGCGCCGCCCACCGCATCCTCGGGCCCCTCCTGGACGAGGTCCGGGGCTGCGCCGGCGCGCCGTCGGGGACGGCCTTCACCGACAAGCTCAACCGCGCGGCCTTCACCGCCGGCGGCCTCGCCGCCGCGGGCCACATCACCCTGCCCGAGTGCGCCACCCTCCTCACCGAGGCCGCGCACACGGCACGCCCCGCCCAACCGCGCCGCAACCAACTCGTCATCGACTCCGCGCTCCGCGCCGGCAGCCACCGCCCCATCCATCCCGAGGGACGCTCATGAGCAGCGAAGGAAGCACCGGCTTCGACGCGCACGCCGCCGCGGAGCAGCTCGCGGTCTTCGCCGCCGAGCCCCGCGCGACCGCCAAGCTGCCCGCCCAGCAGGTCTCCACTCCCCCGGCGGGCAGCAGGCCCGACGACTTCGTCCAGTCCGGCCTGCTGGTCAACCTGACCGACCGCGGCAACGCCAAGCTCTTCGCCCACCTGCACAACCACCGCTTCCGCCATGTCGAGGGCCTCGGCTGGTACGTGTGGGACGAGTACCGGTGGAAGCGCACAGGAGGCGAGAAGGCGGCGATCTGGGCGGCCGGCGACATGGCCGAGGAGATGCCGCTCCACGACCCCAGGGGCCACTTCACCGACCGTGAACTCGTCCAGCACCGCAAGCGGGCCATGTCGACCTCCGGGGTCAAGGCCATGCTCGCGCAGGCCAAGGCCTCACCCGAACTGGCCCTGGACCCCGACACCCTCGACGGCGACAAGTACGCCCTGTGCACCCCCGCCGGCGTCGTCGACCTGCGCACGGGCGAGCTCCACAAGCCGGACCCGCTCAGGGACCTCCACTCCCGTGCGACCTACCTCGCGCCCGAGGCCAGCCCCACGCCCCGCTTCGCCCGGTTCCTGACGGAGACCTTCGGCGACGACGACAAGGGCAAGGAGATGATCAACTTCGTTCATCTCCTGCTCGGCTACTCCATCACCGGCGACGTCGGCGGCCAGGTCCTGCCCTTCCTCTACGGCATCGGCGCCAACGGCAAGTCCGCCCTCATGGACATCGTCATCAAGATCCTGGGCGACTACGCCGACGTGGCGCCGCCCGGCTTCCTGATGGAGCGGGGCAAGTTCAACGAGCACTCCACCGAGCTGACCGAGCTCCACGGCCGCCGCCTGTTCGTCTGCAGCGAGCTCAAACCGCACGACAAGTTCGACGAGGCCCGCGTCAAGCTCCTCACCGGAGGGGACCGCCTCAAGGCGCGCCGCATGCGGCAGGACTACTTCAGCTTCGAACCCACCCACAAGCTGTGGCTGCTCGGCAACCACCGCCCCGAGGTCGGGACCGGCGGCCACGCCTTCTGGCGCCGCATCCGCCTGATCCCGTTCGACAAGGTGGTCCCGGACCACCGCAAGATCGACAACCTTGCGGAGGAGCTCGTCAGCCACGAGGGGGCCGGCATCCTCCACTGGATGATCCAGGGCGCCATGTCCTACCTCCGGACCAAACCGTCCCTCGGCGGCCCCGCCGTCGTGCGCACCGCGACCCAGGCCTACGCCACCACCGAGGACCACATCGGACGCTTCCTCGCCGAGTGCTGCACCACCGGGGACGGCTCCGAGGAGCCCCGCGACCTGAAGGTCGAACAAGGCGCGCTCTACCGCACCTATAGCAACTGGTGCCAAGATGACGAGGGGCTACGGCCCGCGACCACCCGCGCCTTCGCAACACGCATCCGTGCCGAGGTCGGCATTTCCTCACCCAGCGAGATGCTCCGTTCCAACGGCGCCAAGTTCTATCCCGGTCTTGCCCTGCTCGCCGACGAATCCGGATGAGAGCACGGTGCGATCGGACCGTTCCGGGTGTCAACCCGCTCGGTCCTACTGTCTGGTACACCACTTTGCCGCCTACCATGCGTCTACAGCGAACGAGTCAGTCACGGGCCGTTACCCGGCGTACCGCCCATGCGCGTGTGTGTCGCCCGGTAGCGTGGGCAGTCAGTTCGAAGAGCACGGCGTGCACCCAACCCGAGGAGGGGCGAAAGCCATGAGCTCGCTACTGCAGGCAAGCGACCTCACCCACGAGGACAGGGTGGTGTGGCTGGAGGATCCCGCCGGACTCGACTACGTACGCCAGGCCCTCGACAAGACCCCGCGCAGGCGCGGCAAGCCCCGCTACTACCGGGACGGCCGCATGGTGGGGTTCGCCGAGCTCTGCGACACCTCGGAGGCCGACCCCGACAGCGGCCTGCAGAAGCGCCGCGTGTTCTACCTGCTGCCGCACGACCGCGACGCGGAACCCGACGGCCTCTACCGTGCCGGCGCCCCCGGCGAGGCCGTGGACCCCCGCACGATCGAGCCGCGGCGCGTGGGCATGAAGACCGAGCGCTCGCAGCGGGGATCCGCCTCCGCCGCGCGTACCGTCGCCTGATTCCGGAATTCGGTCCCTCCAGTCCCTGAATACCAATGGCTGGTACGAAGCGATCATTCTCGTCCGCGATCTTCGGATACACCGACAGGGCTGCCGGGAATCCAAGGCCAAAGATCACGAAATCGCGTGGTCGCCTACCGAAAGGCCGGTGGAAAGGTCATATCGTTACCTGCCGCAACCATCAGGGATTTCCGTCCGGACGTCGAAGTGGGCCGTCCCCGCGAGGGGGGCGGCCCACTTCGTTGTGTGTGTGGTGTGTCAGGTGAGTTCGGCCATCATGCGGCGTCCGTAGGTCTTGCTGATCTTGACGACGGTCATGAGCATGCCGATGAGGAGGATGACGGAGAGGACGGGGACGAGGTCGACGGGGAGGGTGTAGGCCATGAGGATGCGGGCGGCGGAGTCGATGAGGAAGGCGGCGCCCCAGGCGAGGGACATCCAGCGCATGACGTTGCGGAAGCGTGCGTGGTTGTTCCAGTTGGCGTGCCAGGTCCGGGCGGTCTCTTCGGGCAGCATCTTGGTCATGGTGGTGAACATGAAGGGCCGCTTGGCGAAGAGGGTGGCGATCATCCACAGGCCGAGCAGGCCGGTGAGATAGCTCTCGCGGGCGAGGAGGAGGCGGGCGTCACCGGTGAGGAGTGTGATGGCGGTGCCGGCGGCCATGATGCTCAGGGTGAAGAGGGTGACGGCCGAGACGCGGCGTTCGGTGGCCATCTTGTAGACGAGCTGGGCCAGGGGCAGGGCGCCGCTGATGAACAGGGACAGCCACTGGCCCAGGCCGGCTCCGCGCAGGCCGTAGTAGAGGCCGAGGGGGACGCCGACCTCCATGAACGCGGTCCGGATCAGATCCGCCTTCGGGTCCTTGCCCTTGCCCTTCTTCTCGGCCTTCGTGTTGGCCTTCGCCGCGGTCTGCTGCTGTTCGGTCTGCTCCTGCTCCGCCGTCATCACCGTCTGACTCCCTTGCCCGTGGCCTGGTCCCTGTCCGGACCGTGTGGCCCGCCTTCTGAACACGAAACTACGGGCCGGACCCAGGGCGCCGGAATGGAGCTGTGAGCACACCTGCAGTGCAGAAAACTCCACCCCCTGGCGATCGCCCCTCAGTTCTGCGGGGCGTTCAGATACGCAAGCACCGCCAGGACCCTCCGGTTGTCGCTGTTGTCCTGCGTCAGCTCCAGCTTGGTGAAGATGCTCGCCGAATGCTTGCTGACGGCGCTGTCGCTCAGGTGCAGCTCCTGCGCGATCCCCGCGTTGGACCTCCCCTCCGCCATCAGCTCCAGCACCTGGAGCTCACGCTCGGTCAACGAACTCAACGGCCCGCTGTGCTCGCCCCGCGCCACCAGCTTGGAGATCACCTCGGGGTCCATCGCCGTCCCGCCGCCCGCCACGCGGCGCAGCGCGTCGACGAACTCCTCGTCGCTGAAGACGCGGTCCTTGAGCAGGTACCCGATCCCGCCCCGCCCGTCGGCCAGCAGTTCGCGCGCGTACAGCTGCTCCACGTGCTGCGACAGCACCAGCACGGGCAGCCCCGGAATCTCCCGGCGGGCCGCCAGCGCCGCCTGCAGCCCCTCGTCGGTGAACGTGGGCGGCAGCCGCACGTCGACCACGGCGATGTCCGGCCGGTGCCGCGTCAACGCCCGCGACAGCTCCGGTCCGTTGTCGACGGCCGCGACGACCTCGAACTCGTACGACTCCAGCAGCCGCACCATTCCCTCCCTCAGGAGGAACTGGTCCTCGGCGAGGACAACACGCATGGCAGCTCCATGGTCACAAGTGTCGGGCCGCCCACCGGGCTGCTCACGAACAGATCTCCGTCGAATGTACCCAGCCGGCGGCGCACGCCCGCGAGGCCCGTGCCCTTGGCCGTATCGGCCCCGCCCCGGCCGTCGTCGCCCACCGTCATCCGCAGCACCCCGTCGGAGTGCCGCAGGTCGATGCGCACCCGGGAGGCCCCGGAATGCTTGGCGGCGTTCGCGAGCACCTCGCACACCGCGAAGTACGCGCACGCCTCCACCGGAGCCTCGAGGCGGCCGGGAACGTCCACCGTCACCTCGACGTCCAGCGGGTAGTCCAGCGCCACCGCGCGGACCGCGTCGCCCACGCCCCGCTCCGCGAGGACCGGCGGGTGGATGCCCCGCACCAGGTCCCGCAGCTGGGCCAGGGCCGTCGACGACTGCCGGCGGGCCTCGGCCACCAGCTCGCGCAGCTCCGGAGCCTCCTCCCCCAGCCGCCGCTCCACCACCCGCAGTGTCATCCCGATCGCCACCAGCGTCACCTGGGCCCCGTCGTGCAGGTCCCGTTCGATGCGGCGGAGTTCGGCGGCCTGCACCCCGGTGGCGTCCGCCCGGGTCTCCGTCAGCCGCTCCACGCGCCGGGCCAGCTGCGCGTGCCGGGTCGGCCGCAGCAGCAGCAGCGCGAAGCGGGCGTGTGCCCGCAGCGCGTACGGTGCCACCCACGACACCGCCGCCACCAGCACCGCGCCCACCGCGACCGCCGCCCACGGGACGCCCGCGAGGGCTCCGCCCACCGGCAGCCGGCGCAGCGCCGCGTCCCAGAAGCTGTACGGGCCCGTCCCGTCCGCCACCAGGTCCAGCACCCCGGGCACGACGAGCCCGAAGACCGAGAACCCCACGACGACCAGCGGCACCGCCAGCAGCACGGCGGCCACGAACGGATTGACCGCCGACCACAGCAGGTCCCGCCACACCGCCGGATCACCCGAGGTGTGGCGCATCAGCTGCAACTGCCGCACCAGGTAGGGGGTGCGGTACAGCCGCCGCCCGTACTGGTAGTAGCCGTCCGCCCCGCGTCGCACCGGCTCCGGAGCGGGCAGATAGGGCGCCTGGATCTCCACACCCAGCCAGTCGCCGGCGAGCCGCCGGCTCAGCACGACGAAGCGGCGGGCGAACCCCACGGCCTTCGGGAAGAGCAGCACCAGCCCGGTGCACACCCCGACCACCAGCGCCACCACCTGGACGACGGCCAGCACCGCGCCGGCTGCCGACAGCAGCGAAAGGAAGGCCCCGGCGCCCAGCATCCGCAGACGCCGGCCCAGCGCACCCCCGTCGGACACCACCGCCGGCGCGACCCGGCGGGCCAGCAGCAGCCGCGTCCAACACCCGTGCACCCACAGCACCAGCGGCCCGACCGTCAGCCCCGTCGCGAGCGACACCAGCCCGACCCCGGCCACCACCACCGCACCGGCCCACGCCGTCCCCGGCAGGCCGACACCGCCGGCCGCCCGGCACAGGGCCGCGACCACCGCGTACAGACCACCGGCCACCAACGCCCCGGGCAGCGAAGCCAACGGAACCCCGACGAACGGGTCGAACAGCAGGAAGGCCAGGTCCCGTCTCGTCGCCGGATCCCGCCGCACCTGCCGCACCCGCCTGCGGCGCACCGCCGAGCCGTACGAGGCGTACAGCTGCCTGCCGTCGCGGTACAGCCCGCTGTCACGCTGCCGGGGTTCCGGCGGCTCGGGCAGGTAGGGATCGTCGACGGGCACCTCCGACCACCGCCCGGCCAGCTCGCGCCGCAACCGGGGCAGACGCCGGAACAGGTCCAGCGCACCCACCGCGCCGACACCCACCGCGACCGCGGCCGGCAGCAGGGCCAGCAGCCCCAGCAGACCCAAGGCCGCGAGCGCCGCGCCGCGCAGCGGCACCATCACGTGCGCCCGCAGGGTTGTCAGGACGCCGACCGCTCCGGTCGGCGCCTCACGTCGTAGTTCCCGGGAGTTCGGAGCGAGCACCGGCCCAGTTTCCCACGGCCCGTTCGAGCGCCGATCGTGCCGATCTCGTGCGGGGTGCAGTTTTCACCACCCCACCTGTACTCCGAACTCCATCCCCGGCGGCGCCCGCGATCCGTACCGTTGTCACCACAGGGCGCCCGGTCGACTCCCCCGCCGACCGGCCGCCCGAACCCGAGGCCCTCTCGTGCCTTCCCCCGTCGCGGGAGGGCCTCGGTGAGCACTCCTACCGGCGGGCCCGCTTGATCCGGATCCACCCGGAGCGCGGGTGGCCGACGACCGTCAGCACCGGTGCCGTCGGATCCACCGGCCCGTCCGCCCGGTTGGCGACGCGCGCCGTGTTCGTGCTCGCCGGGTCGATCCGCACCTCCCACCCGTCCGGCACCACGACCTGGACCGTCCCCATCCCGCACGAGGCCTCCAGGGTCACCTCACGGTGCGCGCAGGTGGCCGCTGTGAAGTCGATCAGGATGTTCAGCATCCCGCACTCGGCCACGATCCGCGGAGGGACCACCCAGGCCCCCGACTGCCGGATAGCCGTCAGGTGCGTCTTGAGCACCAGCGTCCCGTCCCCGGGCCAGCCACCGTCCGCAGGCAGGTCCGCGAGCAGACCCTCCAGTTCCGCATACGTCTTCGACGCGTACGTCTGCTCCAGCCGCTCCTCCAACTCGGCCAGATCGAGCCGCCCCTCCCCCGCGGCCACGCGCAACCGCTCCGCGACCGCGTCCCGATCCCCGTCCGCCGCCCTGATGGCCGCCCGGCCTTCGGCGTCCGCCGGTTCCTGTCCTTGTGATTCAGTCATACCCACATCCAACAACGCCCCCGTCAGCGTTTCCCTAGGCCGACCCCGCTCCCGCCCCGAGCCGACTTTTGTCCGCGGACAAAAGTCGGCGAACGCCCCCTCCCCTCCCCTGCCTCCCTCTCCCCCCACCCACAGGAACGGCCCGACTTTTGTCCGCGGACAAAAGTCGGGCCGTCGCCACGGAGGGACCGGCACTCAGCGGTGCCCGGTCCGGCCGTTGCTGTCGATCAGGAGCATGGTCAGCTCCGCGCGCTGCTTCGGCGGCATGTTCTGGCGGATCGCCTCGAAGACCGCCTGCGGGTCGCTCCACGACACCGGACCCGTCTCCAGCCGAGTCGCTTGAACCGGAATCACCGTCTCCGGCTCATCCGCCGTGGCCGCAGCGGCCGCCTCCGACGTCCGCACCCCCTCGGCGAACCGGTCCCGGCTCCCGCCCGCACCCGCACCCGCCTCAACGACGGCACCCGCACCCGGCCCGGCCACCGCATGCGCACCCGGCCCGGCGACGGCACCCGCACCCGCACCCGCACCCGCACCCGCACCCGCACCCGCACCCGCACCCGCCTCAACGACGGCACCCGCCCCCGGCCCGGCCACCGCATGCGCACCCGGCCCGGCGACGGCACCCGCACCCGCACCCGCACCCGCACCCGCACCCGCACCCGCACCCGGACCCGGCTCCGCACCCCCCGCCGACGCCGTCCCCGCCCCCCGACTTTTGTCCGCGGACAAAAGTCGGGGCTGCGGCGCCCCTTCCTCCGGCCCACCCGGGCCCGGCACATCGTCCGCCGCCGCGACCCGCACCGGAGCCACCTCGCGCACCTCGAGGGCCTCGCGCAGCACCTCCCGCTGCGCGGCCTTCACCTCGGCCTCCTGCGCCTTGCTCTCCCGAAGGAGGTCCAGCAGGGCGGCCCCGTCGGCCCCCGGACGGTCCTTCGCGGCGCGCGCCAGAAGACGCCCGTCACGCTCCGGCATCTCCCCCGAGCTGAGCATGCGCTGGATCTCCTCGGGCAGCTCCAGCAGCACCAGCTGATTGGTGACCCACGACGGAGACTTGCCCAGCCGCTCCGCCGCACGCGACTTCGCCCCGTGCTCCCGGCCCTGCTCCGCGCACGAGTCGACCAGCTGCCGCACACCCCGCGCGCGCTCGATCACGTCGAAGTCCTCGCGTTCGAGGTTCTCCGCGAGCAGGTGGTCGATGAAGTCCGTACGGGAGCCCGCCAGGTCGTCGCGGACGACGAAGTCCAGGGACTCCAACCCCACATGCAGCGCGCTGCGGAATCGCCGCTCCCCGTTGATGAGGACGTACGCGGCCGCACCGATCCGGCCCTCATGGTCCGGCCAGAGCGCCAGATACGCGCCCCGACTGACCACGACACACGCCGACAGCTGCGCCTGCCGCAGCTCCTCACCGAAGCGGGCCTTCTCCTCGTCCGTGCCGAAGTTCCGGCGGGGATTGAGGGGAGTGGGACAGACCTGGTCGAGGGGGACGCGGATCAGCTCGTACGCCGGCACGTCGCCCTGCGCGACGGCCTTCGCCCGCCCGCGCTCGCTCCGGCCTGCGGTCCGGCGCGCGTTGCTGAAGGCCGCGCCGGTGCCGAGGAGGTCACTCTTGCTCATGCCGCGATCCTCCGGGCGATCTCACGCATGGCCTCGGCCTGCTCGCACTCCGGCGCGTAGTGCAGGAGGGGCAGCTTGACGCGGACGGCCTCGCGCTGCTCCTTCAGATCGGCGATGACGGTGATGACCGGCGGATCGCCGAACTCCTTCCAGCTGTTGAGGGAGGAGGTGACGACGTAGCCCTTGCGGCTGTCGTACAGGTTGACCACGAACCCGAGCTCCGCGATCTCGATACCGAGGTCGTCGACGAGGTCCTCCAGCTGCTCGCTGAGCATGTCGTACGCGTCTGCGGAGGTGTCCTCAGCCTGCACGGGGATGATCAGGCCCGACGTCTTGGCGGCCTCGCCCTCACGGGTGCGCGCGTAGTAGAGGGCGGTGTCCATGGTGTAGCCGAGGCTCGGCGGGCAGTCGACCACGATGTAGTCGAACTCCTTCTCCAGCTCCTCCAGGGCCTTCTCCAGAGCGGTCTCCTTGGTCCGGACGTGACGGGTCGTGGCCAGCCGGGCGTCGAGGAGGAAGGCGTCCTTGCAGGAGGGCAGCAGGAAGAGGCGGCCCGCGAACACCCCGTGCTCGATCGGGACGAGCAGGTCGCGGATCCGGCCGTCGATCTCACCGAGCATGTGCTTGGCCAGACTGGGCTCCTTGATGCCGAGCATCCCGGCACCCAGGTGACGCGTCAGGTGCCCCTGCGGGTCGAAGTCGATCACGCACACGCGGGCACCGGTCTCGGCGAGGGCCTGGGAAAGGCCGTTGCTGATGGCGCTCTTGCCCACACCGCCCTTCTGATTGCAGACCACGATCCGGCGGGCACCCTCGTGAGCGGGACGACGGCGGCCGGCCGGGGAGGGATGGGTGTCGAGCCAGAGGCGGATGGACTGGGCCAGGCCCTGGTTGTACGGGACCTCCCGCGCCCGGCAGTCCTCCTTGAAGTCCCCGTACAGCCCGGTGGGCAGGTACGTCGAGAAGGAGGAGGCCCCCGCGGTGTCGACGGCCGTCGCCGCGGACGTGTCGGCCCGCCAGGCGTGGACGCCCTCGGTCACGGCGTCCTGGATGTCCACGCCCAACTGCGCTGCGCGGACCTTGAGTTCCTGCCGCAGGGTGGCCGGCAGCTTGGCGACTACCTTTTCCCTGACTTCCGGATCGTATGGAGCGGTCATGCGGGTACCTTACTAACCGCAGGGGAGGAAAGCGAAGAGGCCCGCCCCGTCATGTCGCCCGGATTTGCCAGACGTTGCCCGTGATGCCCCACGACAACTTCGCCGTCGGGGTTCTCGTACGCACTCACCCGCGGACCGTACGTCCCAGGGGCCAGCCCCTGGACCCCGCCAGCGCCTGGCCGCGCTGGACCGGCCTTGGCATGGGGGGCTGCTCGCCCCCCAGACCCCCTCGCCAGGCGCTCAGGCGCCCTGGACCCGCTCCCCCTCACGCCCTGCCCCGGCTCCCTGACGGTCGCCGGTGCACCCCTCGGGCGCTGGGCGCCCTCACTGGGCATGAGGGCCAGGCACAAGGGGGGGCTGATGCCGGACGGACCTGAGGAGGGGGAGCCGGGGCATCACTGTCGGCTGCGGCAGCCAGTCGCCGAACGTGCGTCGGCTGAGGTTGCAAGGGGCCGGGGTTCCGAGAGCCTGGACAAGCCAACACCCGGGGCGGCCACCCCACAAGACGGGGCACAGCCACAACCACCCACGCGCCGAGGCAGCTTGACGGTTGCTCTTTTAGTAAGAGGCCGCCGCGATTTTAAGCCTCTGACCTGCGGTTTTGTCCGAGGTGATGTGTCCCCCAGGACACATTCCGGCCCCTGAAATGTGTACCTGGCGAGCACATTTCGCGAAAAACTCAAGCACTGCTTGATTTTTCCCAGCCCCGCACCCGCCCGCCAACACCGCAGGTCAGGGCGGTGCACCCAGATCCATGCTGTATACACATACGTATCGCCATCACGGCACCCGAAATCAACCTGACGTGGACTTCTGTCGCGCGGCGACCCGAAAACTCCACCCACCGTGTACTTCTGGCGCCGCGTTCGAACGCCCCCGTCCAGAGGTGCCCTCCGGCGCGCCGCGGCAGCAAAAGACAAGCAGCAGTTGATTTTTTGGATACCCTCGGACCGCCTGAGTAACAAGGAGGTCCTGTGACATCTGATCCGCCCGCCCGTCGCCGGCGCGGGCCCCGGCCCGTACCCGCCCCCACCGAGGGGGGCAGCGAAGCCGAATTCGGAGACATCCTGGCGGTCCTCGGCGAGCAGCTCGGCGAGAAGGTCGCCGAGGCCGCCGAAGCCGCCGACCCCGCAGGACGCCGACGGCTCAAGGGGGTCCACTTCGAGTACGCGGCGGACCCCAGGTCCGTCCACGACATGGCCGGGGACGCCGGCTACAGCCTGGCCAGCAACTGGTTCACCCAGCTGCTGGCCCAACTCGCCGTGGCCAACAGCATCACCAAGTCCCAGCTCTGCGTGTTCCTCTTCGTGGCCGGCGGGCAGGTGCCGGGCACCGGCATCGCCCAGTACACGCAGCAGGAGATCACCGACGGGCTGAACACCATCGCCGCTCGCAAGGGCGGCAAGATGATCACGCGTTCCACCGTCAACCGCGCCATCCAGGCGCTGTGCGGCTACAACTGGGTGGAGAAGGCCGGAAACGGCCGCATCCAGATCAACGTGCGGCTGTGGTTCCACGGCAACAGCACGGCACAGCACGACGTACTCGCGGAGATCGCCGACCGGCACGACCACGACGCCGAGACGTTTCCGTACGCGGTGGGCCCGCAAGCAGCCCACCAGGAGGAGCTCGACCTCGGGTTCGAGGCCGAGGAGGACTTTCGCCGAAGGAGGCGTACCGGGTGATAGTGCTGCTGCCAGGCCCCGCTACGGGTACCTGTTCACGAGGAAGGCTCTCCCATGGCTAACGTCATGTCTCCCATCATCGCGGAGCGCATCTGGGCCCTGCCGCTGTCGGGGTCCGCGGTCAAGTTCCTCCAGTACCTGGTCTCGCGGAGCGACTTCGGAGGCGCGCTGCCGGTCCGGCAGAAGGACATGGCCGCCGAGTACGGGGTCACCCCCCAGGCCGTCAGCGGCCTCATGGCACCGCTCTGCGACCTGAACATCGTGCTGCGCCCACGCAGCGGGGAGCGCAACGGCAACTCCTACCGCCTCCACCCGCTCGCGGCGAAGTACGAGAACCCCCAGGACATGGACGCGGCGTTCCGCGTCACGCTGGCCCGCATCCAGGCGGGCGAGCTCCCCAATCTCCGACTCCCCGCCTACCAGCAGACCCCGCCCAGCCCCCAGGGTCCGCCGAAGCTCCAGGTGGCCTGACCCGACAAGACGGAAGGCCCTCCACCATGGTGGAGGGCCTTCCGCGCCTGAGTAACTTGGACCCCCACTATATCCGTCGACCCACCCCTCCGGACGCTTCCACCAGAACCCATCCCCCAAGCGGAATACTGCTACCCGCCCGAGCTGAAGAAGCTCACCCGCACTGCGACACAGGCGTCGAGGCCGGCGAAGACAGGAAAGCATCCGTCTGGGGAATGGGGCCGGAAGTCCACCCTCATGCGCCGTCCGGTCTCCTCCTTCCAGCTCTTCACCGAGTTCCGGTGCCGAGACGTCGGCCAGGCCGTCCACAGGCTGATCGTGCTGCCAGGCGGGTATCCCTCCCACTACGACGACGGGGATCCCGAGCATCAAGAAACCCCGTAGCCTTCCGGTACTGCGGGGCGGCCTGCTGCGGGTGGCCGTACTGCGGCGGTACGCCCTGCGGGGCCTGCTGCGGGTAACCAGGCCGGCCGTACGGGTCGTTCGGGTCGCCGAAGCTCATGGCGAGATCTTTCCGTTGTAGGTGAGCGGTGATGTGGGCCTCGAGTAGAGGAACAACACGTGCGTCATCTCGTCAGGCACTTGTTCATCGCTGGGACCTGCGCCGGGGGTCTACACCGCACTGACACCCACCTGGCGGGTGGCGGGAATCGAGCTCAGGACCGTCTCTGCCGGTCGAACCGATGAACTGCAGCAACCCGGCCTCGGCCGTGCCGGACCGCCCGCCACCGGGGGCACAGCCGAGGTCAAGCGCACCGCGACGGCCGTCAGTCGAGGACGTCGGGGATCGGTTCGGTGTTGCTGCGCTGGAGGGCGTTCTTGGAGCCGGTGGCCGGGCCGAGGGCCCAGTCCGACAGGGCCATGGAGTCCATGTAGCGCTCTTCGTCGTTCAGCAGGACACCGATGACGGTCTTGCCGTTGCGGGTGACGGAGAAGACGAGGCACTTGCCGGAAGCGGTGGTGGTGCCGGTCTTGACACCGATCGCCCCCGGGTAGCCGTATCCGGTCGGACGCGGCTGGACCAGGAGATTGGTGTTGCTCCAGCTGCCCACGGTCGCGGTGCCGCCGGTGCTGTACGTGGTGGTCTTCACCAGGGTCTGGAACAGCGGGTCGGCCATCGCCTGCCGCGTGAGCTTCGCGAGATCACGCGGGCTGGTCAGGTTCTTCCCGGTCGGCGAGATGCCGTCGAAGGAGTCGAAGACGGTGTCGGCCATGCCCAGCTCCTTCGCCTTGGCGTTCATCGTGGCGATGAAGTCCGCCGTCCGGGCCGCCATGGTCGTACCGGAGCCGAAGGTGTCCGCGAGGGCGTACGCGGCATCGCAGCCCGACGGCAGCATCATCCCGTACAGCAACTGACGGACCGTCGGGGTCGCCCCCGCCTTCAGCTGGGCCGAGCTCGCTCCCTGGACGTAGACGTAGTCCAGGTACTCCTGCTTGACCGTGACCTTCTGGTCGAGGTTGAGGCCCGGCAGGGAGGTGACCACCATAGCGGTCATGATCTTTGTGGTGCTCGCCATCGGCCGCTTGGTGTCGGCGTCCTTGGCCATGAGCGTGGCCCCGTTGGTGCCGTCGATCACGATGGCGCCGGCCGCTGTGAGCGTTGGTGCGGGCGCGGCCTGGGCGGGAGCCGTGACGGTGAGCAGGGCGCCGGCGGTGATGGTCACTGCGAGCGCGCCCTTGGCGCGCCGCATCAGGTTGGAGATCACTTCAGTCCTTGATTGTGTGGAAGAACGCCGGGTGGGAGGCGCCACGGAGGCGCCTCCCACCCGGGAGGTCGCAAGGTGTGTGCGAATAGGACGGCCGTCCCGTCGCCGCTTAGCCACTGCCGCACTGCCGGGAGTGTCCCGATTACATGTGACGGCGGGTCTGTGCGTCAGAGCTGGACGCCTACGCCCTCGAAGGTGCCGTTGCCCCTTCCGCGGTGGAAGGACATCTTGTTGCCCTTCCAACTGACGATGTCGATCTTGCCGTCGCCGTCGACGTCCCCGGTGACGATCTTCAGGTCGGTCCAGGTGCCTGCCGCGGCAAGACCGCCGGAGTCCAGGGTCCCGGCGGCGTTGCCGGTCCAGCGGACCAGGGCGCCGTTCTCCCAGACGCCTACGACGTCGTCACGGCCGTCGCCGTTGAAGTCGCCGGTGCCCAGGATGATGACGCTCTGGAACGAGGTGTCGGGCCAGATCTTCTTGCCGCCGTTGAAGTCGAGCTGACCGTTCGTGCCGACCTTGTAGGCGTACAGATCGCCGTTGGGGCGGGTCGCCAGGACCCCGTCCTTCGCACTCGAGGGGTCGAGCTTGTACCGCGTGAGGTGCTTGAGCTGCGCCCAGGTGGCGTTCTGGGGGCTGAGCACGGTTGCGAGGCTGAAGGTGCCGTCGCCCTTGCCAGCATGCAGCTGGATGCGGTCGCTCTCCCAGACGGCGGCGATGTCCCGCTTGCCGTCGCCGTTGAAGTCACCGGCGAAGATCCGCTGGACCGTCTTCCACACGCCCGGCGTTCCGACGGCAGTCGGGTTCGGCTCGAACGTGCCCTCGGCGCGGCCTCGGTAGACCTGAAGGGTGCCGTTCTTGTCGACGGCGGCCAGGTCGGCCTTACCGTCCCCGTTGAAGTCCGCCAGCGCACGTTGGTCGGTCAGGTTGCTGGTGTCGGGACCCGGCACGGTGACGTTGTCCTTGACCCACTGCCCGAGGTCGTCGACGCGCACAGCACGGGCGCCCCTGCGCGTCTCACCTTCGGGGCCACCGAGGCAGGAGCCGAGCCAGGACCCGGTGGTCAAGGCAACCAGCTCGTGCCGGCCAGCGTTGTCCCGCGTGATCGGGCCGCCCGCATCGCCCTGGCAGATCGCCGAGTCACCAGAGGGCTGGAGATCGACGACCCCGTCAGCGGTGGTGGCCGTGACGCTGAACTGGCCACTGTTCAGCAGCCCCGGAACCCAGCTGCTCGCGGTGCGCCCGAAACCGGCGCTATACAAGGCCTGCCCGGCGGCGGGCGCCTGCCCGGACAGCAGCGCCGGGGCGACATTGGAGACCGGCGCGCTCAGCTTCAGCAGGGCGACGTTGCGCTCCGGATGGACAACCACATCGGTGGCCTCGACAACGGCACCGGTAGTGCCCGCATTCAGATCGGCACGGCCGACGGTGACGGTGGTCCTGGCCTGGATCTTGCCACTGACAGGCCGCTCGCTGGTGGCCGAAACGCAGTTGGCCGCCGTAAGTACGTAGCTCTTGTCGACCAGGACACCCGAGCACCCCTTGATCTGGTCACCGAAGACGATGTTCGCGGCGAAGGGGCGACTTCCATCGGTGACCGGTGCGCCGGACAAGGAGGAGGCGGGAGTTGCGGTGAGCACGATCGCGGTGGCCGCAGCGACTGCGGCGGCGGCCGCGACCCGCGGGTGACGGGAAGAGTGGGAGGGCATCACAGAGTGTCTTTCGGGAGAGTGCGTGCGTGGTTTGTCTAGTCGCGGTGGTTGAAGATGTGCGGACAGGACCGAAGGCGGTGACCCATCAGCGGGTGACGCGGAGTCCGATGAGGGCGTGATGGCGCGCGATTGCGCCCGGTATTACGACACGGGTCGTCCTACATCGCCCTCGTTGCCGTACACATCTGGTGCTGGACAATGGTCGCTAGGAGACGCCTTCGGCGATCCGGCGTACGCGGTCTTCAGCCGGTGACGCGCAGGCTTACGAGGACAGAGCGCTTGGCACCCGACGGGATGTCACCTTCGCCCACAGGCTTGAAATCGTCCTGAGGCACGTCGATCGTCTTCGTCTGCCCCTCGGCGGTCAGATCGGCGCTGATGGGGTGATCGGTGGTCTCCAGCGACGTGACACGGGGAAGCTCCAGCGTCACGAAGCCGGCCTTGCCCGTGGCCTTGAAGCAGTACAACCCAGATCGGCCGGTGGTTGCATCGGAGACAGTCCTCACCCTGATCTGGGGGATAGCCGTGTTGCAATCGTCAAGCAGGAGGTGACCGTCACCCTTGATTAGCTTGATTCCTTTTTCGCTAAGAATCTTTGCTGCATTCGGGTATGAGAAATCTTCGGCGGCAAGTGGTGGGGCGTCGGCCGTGGCGATGGTGGCGGTGTGTGCTTCTGGGGGAGAAATGGCTGAGGCGATGGCCGGAAAGCCGATTACCGCCGCAGCGCAAGCGGCTCCACCGATGATTGCGCTTCGAATGAGCGGGGACATTGGCACCCTTTCTCGGGGATTGGCTGGTTGGACGCTTCGCCGCTGTGTGGCAGGCGAGAGGTCCTCATTCTTGGGCAGAGTAGCGCCCTGACCTGGCAGTTCGTCAACCTCTAAAAGAATCGTGCGGTAGCGCGCAATTGGTCAAAATATGGACAGACGGTAAGTTTTCCTAGTGTTGCGCGTGATGGGTCGGAATTGGAGCAAGCTATTCCGGATCGATGTGCGTGGCCGATTCTCGCTGCCTTGAAATGCGCCCCGGTGTGCGGGTTGCGGTCCCTTTTCGCCGCGAGTTAGGCATCGCTGGCCGAAAGATATGGGTTGAAATAAAGGGAGACCCCCTAGCTATGATCATCAGATTGGGATCTTGTAGCTGGCAGCTCTGGGAGCTGTCGGCCGGTGAGGTGAGGGACCTTGATACGAAGAGGACTACCGATGCTTGCGGTCGGGAAGACCGTGCCTACATTTCGCACCCTAGGGTTGAGCCTGCTGCCGATGAGCATGGTGGTCGGACTGCTCGGTGCGGCTCCGGCTGGAGCGGTCGAGAGCGGCGCGCGGGTCGTCGAGGCGACTGACCGCGGCCGCGCTCTCGATCTTTGGAAGACGGGCGGTCCCGGTCTGAAGGCCGCTGCTGAGGTGGCCCTGACTGGCAGCGACTCAGACGTTCAGAGATTTCTGGACCGGGTGGCACCCGAAGCGGCCCAACAGGACAACCAGTTAGCCGCGACCCAGATCTCCAGCCTTGGTGGTCCAAAGCTGCAGGAAGCGGTGCGGAAGGCGCTGGCCGGCACTGACGAGGAGCTGCAGGCGTTCTTGAAGGACGGCTGGAAGTCTCCGCTGGACGAAGACCAGCGTCTGCGCGTGACGCAGATCATCAGTACTGCTGGGCCCGAGGTCAAGGAGGCGGGCCGGACTGCCCTCAACGGGAAGCCGGAGGACGTCAAAAGGTTCCTGGACCAAGACAGGTTCGTCAAGCAGGAGCAGGACGAGAGGCTGCAGCTGACCCAGATCTTGAGCACGGGCGGCACCAACGTTCGCAAGGCTGGGCGTCTTGCGCTTAACGGTTCTGCCGAGGACATTCGCGAGTTCCTCCAGGTGGGTCAGTACACGGCCCGCGCGCAAGACACTGAACTCGCCACAGTCGAACAGCTCGTCGAGCAGGCCACCGAGGCCGGTAGGCAGGCGGCGGCGGAGACTGAAGCCTCGAAGGCCGCTTCCGCCCTCGCGGTGAAGGCAGCCAAGGCCGCCAAGGAAGCAACGGAGAAGGCTGCGAGGGAGACCGAAAGCGCCAAGAGCGACTCCCTGCGCGCCGCCAGCGCAGCTCGCCGTGCTGCCGCGGCCGCACAGCAGGCGGCGAACGCCTCACAGCAGGCCATCAGCGCGGCCCGTGCCGCCAACAACGCTGCACGCATCGCCTCCAACGCGGCCAGCCAGGCAGCCTCGGCCGCCGCGGGCGCGGCCCGGTACGCCACGTACGCGCAGAACGCCGCCGCCCACGCCGTCACCAACGCGGCCGACGCCGATACGGCAAAGAAGGCGGCAGACGACGCGCGCAACGCGGCCAAGGGGGCTCGGGCCGCCGCCGCAGCCTCCGAGAAGGCAGGGGAGGCTGCCGACGCAGCGGGCGACGCGGCCCAGGCGGCGGCAGGCGCAGGCGCAGACGCAGACAGCGCTGCCAACTCTGCCGCCAGCGCCAACAGTTTCGCGGACCAGGCCGGAGCCCACTCTGATGAGGCAACCGCCGCGGCCGCCTCCGCCAAACGGCATGCCAAGGAAGCTACGCGTGCCGCGAACGCCGCCGTGGCACTGGCTCGCGAGTCTGCGGCAGCCGCCCGTGAATCCCGCTCGGCGGCCAACAGCGCTGCGGAACACGCTGAGAACGCGGCGAAGGCCGCAGATGATGCCGCTGCACACGCCGGCCAGGCCGCCGGAGCCGCCGACAAGGCGAAGCTCCACGCCGACGCCGCCAAGGCGGCCGCAGACGCTGCTACCGCAGCGGTCGCGAAGGCCAAGTCCGTCCACGACATCGCACGCAAGATCGAGGCGGAGGAACTTACCACCCGCACCAACGAGGGCATAGAGAAGGCCCGGGACCTCGCGGTCCGAGCCGAGCTGGCCAACAAGGAACAGGCGAACACCGCCCAGCAGGCCAAGGCGCTGGAGGTTGACGCTCAGGCGCTTACCACCGCAGCAGGCCGGCCGGGGGCCGACATGAAGGCCATCGCGGCCGACGGTCGCAAGCTTGCGCTTCGCACCCTCAAGTCCGGGCAGCCTTGGAGTCGAACCGCCGCTCAGGTCGTCCTCGCTGCGAACGACGCCGTTGTGGTCGGTTACGTCCGTACGGGTCGCGCCGCCGCGAAGCAGCAGGATATTCGCGCGAAGGTCGAAGACCTGGCCGCGGAGAACAACTCGGCGAAGGTCCGGGCAGCGGCGACGCAGGCCCTCACTGGCGACCAGGCGGCTCTCGACTCGTTCCTGACCACTGGCCAGTATCAGGCCATGGGCGAAGACCTCCGCCTCTACATCACCCAGGCCATCTCGACCGGCGGTCCCATCCTGAAGGAGCGGGGCCGGGCCGCATTGGACTCCGGAAACACCGACAACTACCGCGCCTTCCTCAACACCGGCCAGTTCGCCGCTCGCACCGAGGACGAACGCGTTCGAGCCACCCAGCTCCTGAGTCTCGACTGCCCCGACAACAGTTGCCCGGAGATCAAGGCGGCGGCACGCATCGCCCTGGAAGGCCCTCCGGACCTTCTGCACGCCTTCGTCGAGACGGAGCAGTACAAGGCGGCTCGTAAGGACGATCTGTCCTTGACCCACCACATTCGTATCCAGCAGCTGATCGCTGGCGCAGCGAGCGTCGCCGCTACCGCCCAGCAGAAGGCCGCCGAAGCGGGCGAGGCCGCTGCGACGGCTCGACAGGCGTCCGGGCAGGCGGCGGAGTACGCGCGTCACGCGCAGGCTTCGGCTGCTGAAGCCAAGAGCTACGCGGATCAGGCCACCAAGTCCGCCAAGGCCGCATCGGATTCCGCAGCCAAGGCTGCGGCGTCTGCGAAGGCAGCGCGACAGGCAGAGACGGAAGCCCAGCACGCCGCGGCCCGCGCCCTGAACTCGGCCGCACGGGCCCAGAGCTCTGCATTCCAGGCCAGTAGGTATGCCGAACGGGCGGCGGCGGCGGCCACTGAGGCCCGCGCGTCCGCCACCGCCGCCGGAAAGAGTGCGGAGGAAGCCGAGCAGGCTTCCGTAGACGCGCACGATGTCGCGGTTGCGAAGGAGCGGGCCGAACAGGAGGCCTACCGCCAGCAGCAGGAGTTCTGGAAGCAGTACACGAAGAACGATCCGGAGCCCTCCGAAGAGAACAGCTGGGTACCGGATTGGTTGAAGAACGCGGCTAGCACCACCGGTGCCTACCTCCAGGCAATCTTCAGTCAGCCGGACGTATGGATCGGGGCGGCAGAGACCGGCGGTGGCGCCGCGATGATGATCGGTGGTGCGGGAGGCGACGTCGCCGGTGGGGCAATCTGCCTAACTGGGGTCGGCTGCTTCGCTGGCGCCCCGGCAATCGCCGTGATGAGCGGCCTGATCGTCGGAGGCGCGTACACCGCAGGTGACGGTATTGAACGCTTCAGCAACGGGATCAACACAGCCCTGCGCGAGGCGGAGAACAAGAGCACGATCCACTCGACCGTACGCGGAGCCGATCGGGGCCTGGACGCCAACGACATCGTTAAGAACGCCGAACGCGTTCTCTACGATGAGAATGGAAACCAGGTGCACATCTGGAGCCAGGGGGATGGAACCAGCCACGTCGCGATCAGGGTTCCCGGCACTGGGAACATCAAGACGGTCCAAGTCTCAAAGGACGACTGGATCCAGAGGCAAATCGCCGCAGGCAGATGGTACGGCCTTCAGGGCTGAGAGAAAGCGAATGCAACGTGAGTCAGACTACTTACTCCTGCGCGATCTGCGCCGACACCCTCACGACGTCGGATCCGCAGTTCGTTCAGCTCACCGCCTCGCGGCCGGGCTGGGTCGAGATGCAACAGTTCTACGTGCATGCCTCCTGTCTGGCGCAGAAGCTCGACCCCGGGGTACCGCTCGGCGAACTGTTCGAACAGTAATCACCGCAAGACCATAAGCCGGCGGACGGCCATAGCACCGTGAGGAGCCCTTAGCCCGCAGCAGAAGCTCTGCTGCGGGCTCTCGGGCGTTCCGGACTTGTGGTTCGGGATCTGTACGGAGAACAGCTTTGTTCTGTTTGACGCCTTCGGTGCCGCCGTTGTGATGCGGCGGCGGAGCGCTTGTCGGTGACCGACGACGGGCTGGTGTCGTTGAGGGGGAGGGCGGTTGAGGTATCGGCTCCTTGGTGAACTGGGGTGTTGAAGGTTGTGTGAGAACGGCTTTTCGCGGGGTTGGCTGCTGCTTGACCTGTGGTTGTTCCGGGTTGGTTGAGAATCTTGTGGGTGTTGTAGATGGCGTCTGGGTCTAAAGGACCGAGGCGCCATTTCGAGTGTTCTTGGTGTTGTGCTGGTCAGTGGGCTGATTGGCGGTTCGGAGCGGGGTTTCGAGGCGGGTGTGTGGTTTCGGCGTGGTGGTCGAGGCGGATCGCGTCCAACGCTTGCTTGGTGATGCGTTCGGTGCCGTTGTGGATGGCGGTGGTGGCGGCTTGTCGGATGAGTCGGGTGAGGCTGCCGATGCGTCCGGCGGTGCGCTGGTGGAGGTAGGTGGCGTGGCGGGGGAGGGTACCGGGCCGGTGTTGTTCAAGGTCGAGGGCGGGTTCGAGGTCGGTGATGGTGTCGGTGAAGGGGTGTGTGTTGCCGAGGCGGGCGGGGAGTGGCCCGCACTCGATGAGTGAGGCCGTGCCTGCGAGCTGCGCGCCGCGGACGCCGGTGAACAGGGGCGTGTTTGTGACGTCGATGCCGGCGTACACGAAGGTTGCTGCGATGCGTTCGGTGAGGTCTTTGATGAGGTCGGCGGTTTCGGCGCCGGTGGTGGTGCGGGGGGTGACGCGGTGGATTTCGTCGATGAGGACGAGGCGGATGCCGGTCTGGTTGTAGGTGTGGCAGACGCTCTCGGTGATCTGGGTCTGGGTCATCCGGGCGGTGATGGGGATGCCGAGGTAGCGGGCGAACTCCGCCGCGAGCGTCTTCGCGGTCGCTCCGGGCGGGACCAGGACGTACGCGACGGGGACCTGGCGATCGGAGGGTCTGTGCGGTCGGTGTGAGGTGCGGGCGTGGGCGAGGTGGCAGGCGCGTCCGACGTGGAGAAGGGCAGTGGTCTTTCCCGCGGCGGCGGGGCCGGTGACGATCAGGGAGGGCCGGGCGGTGG